>CACYHU010000081.1 GCA_902774215.1 uncultured Chloroflexota bacterium | reverse complement strand
GCCAAGAACATGAAAAAGGAGCAGTAATGGGATATTACAATCCGACGATATGGGAAAACCTGTTGAATAGTGATCGATCCGCATGGGATTCCGTAAAAGACGAGGAAGTCATCGAAGAATCCCGCGGAGAATGCGATCGTTATTCACGGAATCTTATGGAGCAGGCTTTTTACGGCCTGTATGATCCGCTTGCGGAATTGAGTGAAATTCCGCCGGAGGGAATGGAAGTTGAAAGCAGCCTCCTGAATAAAGCTATGGAAATGGATGAATATCTGAGCCTGCGGGACGAAGTGTATTCAGACAGGATGGCGTCCATGCTGGCGACAGCAGCCTTTTCAACCGAGCTTCTTTCAAAACTGCCGGAGGATGTGAAAAAAGATCTGGAAGAACATCAGCAAGCTCAACAGGAGGCAGCTGATAAACAGTCATCAGACCCGGATAGTGAGGAAGCCAGGAATGCGGCTGAAAAAGCAAAACAGTCGCTTGAAAAACTTCAGCAATCACTGGAAAGAAACCAGGCTCAAATCGAGAACGCCGCAGCAAATGCCATGGAGAAAACCGAGAAAGATATCAAAGACGGGAAGAAAATGCTCGGGAATCTCGGCTTCAGTCCAAAGGGGGGAAAACTGGATAAGACTGATGTGCAGAATATGCGGCGTTTGGCGGAAATGCTCAAAGGAAATGAACGGCTCAGAAAAATGATCGAGCTTATCGGATCTATGGAGCATATCGTATCGGACGAGATGAAGAAATCCGTGCTCGGCAGGGAACAACTGGTGGACTATCAGAAAAAAGAACTGGATCTTGAAGATCTTGCTCCGGAAGAATTCATAGGTCTTGGTGCCCCTCAAGGTTCAGCCATTCATACGGATTTTATGATACGTCTGGCCAATAACGAGCTGCTGCACTGCAGATATGAAGGCGAAGCCCCTGAGGGGCGAGGTCCAATCATTATTCTGAAAGACACCTCGGGATCCATGGATGGAGAACGATTGGAATTCGCCAATGCGCTTGAATTTGCGGTCATGACCAGGATGATGAAAGAAAACCGAAAATTCATATCGATCCCATTTTCCGGATCTGACAGCTGGTATGTCTATGAACCAGCAGGGCGTCCCTCGATTGACGAGATATTAATTCACCTGTCTGTCAATTACAGCGGCGGCACAGATCCTTATCCGGCTCTCAACTGGGCAATTGACAGGATCCTGGAAAAACAGGATATGAAAAAAGCCGGGATCCTTATCATCACCGATGGTGAATTCGAATATCCTGACGCCGAATTCATGAATAAGCTTACTGCCGCCAGAGATAATCCCGGAGTTATGATCCATTCCATCGTAATTGGCTGCGAGCCATACGGACTCAGAGAGTTCGCAGACAGGATTGTTTCAGTTGAAGATCTAAGCGGAACAGAAAAACTGAACGATCAGGTATCAGAGAGTTTGCGCGATCTTATCTAAGTCGTGAAAGCACAATCAAAAAAGGGCATCTCGAGTATGGGATGCCCTTTATTTTTACCGGTTTCACAGCCGGTCAACAAGGAGAACAAAAAATGAATGTCACTGTGAAGAATACAAAACTGTTCAATTTCTATATTGGCATGGCCAAGAGGATCATCAATAAGCGGGACGCAATGGGAAACCAGCTTCTCGGATTTGTCCGCGTTTCAGCTGACATGCAGAATGAAACGATCACCATTGAATCCAATGATATTGTTTCCGGAATCAGAGTTGAAACTTACGCGTCGGAACTGAATGCCGAAATTCTTGAAGACGGCAGCGTTCTGTTGTCGGAATCCGTTTGCGATTGGATGAAAGGCGCCAAAGAGCCTTTGATGATAATCAGAAACGGCACTGAAGATTCGGGAACAATTAAATGCGGAGGCGAAAAGCTGGTTATGAAGGACAATGATTTCGACGAGCTTGAGTTCCTTGAAATCCGCAGCATCCCGGTTAATCATGTAAAGATCTTTGCTGATGCAGTATCTTTTTGCCGCGGGCTTCGCTCCTGTGGTCAGCATGCAGATCCATCTACTCTTTCATCACAGGGTCTTGTATTGGAAAGTAAAAACGGAATCATTGATATCTCAACGGTTTCAGCTAATGGATCAATGATGTGCCACTATCAGATCCCAACTCCTTCCATGGATGAAGTGAGAATTGTCCTTGACGCTGCATCGGTCTGCAAAGCTTCACAAACCATTTTGAATCATGTTTCGCTTAAGAGACTTTCGAACCTGACGGTTTCCTTAGCCGGTGACAGCGGCTGCTGGATTACCGCAGATGGGCTGATGGTTTACTCCCATGCGCTGAGCAGCAATGGGTTTGATTACCGTAAGGTGGAAGGAAAATTGTTGTGGGAGGATTCAGTCAGCTTTTCCAAGGAAATCCTGCGGGCTGTGTTGTCCCTGAGAAAACGGATCAGCAGAGACAGTAATACACTGGGATTAACTTTTGGCAGTGGAAACCTTATTATGGATGCTGAAACTGTGATGGGAGCAGTGAGTTCGGATATTCCAAGCATCCTGTCCACACTCTCCGATGAAAAGGAAAAGATTCTGGTCGACACGAAAAACTTCACGGAAGCGATTCTCAAGCTTCCGGATACAGAATATGGTGAGGTCAAAATCCGACTGGAACGAAACAATGCTGAATCCTCCCCTCTCAGAATTCAGAATGGATCTTTTACGGCTTTTCTAGCGCCAAAGGTGCTGAGATAAATTGTGTCTTACTGGAAGGCAGTGAAAACGCTGTCTTCCAGTTTTGTATTTAAAGAATAAAGGAGAAAAAAACATGAGTATTTCAATAAACAGCCTGACTTTTACTGGACGTGTCGGATCTGTTTTCAGTGTCAAGAAATTCAACGGCGGAGCCATGCTTGAATTTACCGTGGCGGTTCGTCCCAATTTCAAAAACAAAAACGGTGAGTATGACACACAGTGGTTTTACTGCAAAGTCTGGGACAAACCCGAATGCAGCTATATTAACATGCTTTCATCCCAGCTTGTCAAAGGCGGCGCCGTAACATGTACTGGGACCCTTGATTTTGATCCTGCAACCGGCGGTCCCAAGCTTTTCACAGGAAATGACGGCGTATGGAAAGCTGTTTTCAGTGTGAACTGTAAGGAAGTTGTAGTTCAGTCGCCAAGGCCAGGAAATTCAGCGAACGCATCAAATGCAAAAAACGGAAGCACTTCCGAAAACATAAAGGGAGAGCAATTCTCCGATATTGATGATATCCCCTGGTAATTTGATAAACCAATAAAAGGCAGCCGGTCAAATCAAGGCCGGCTGTTTTTATTTTGGAGGAAATATGTTTGAACAAACAAGTTTGTTCTCGGAGAAGAGTTCCGCCCCTCTCGAAAATCTTCTTTCTGTGATTGACGGCGGCGCGGAAAACAATACCTGGATCCTTCTTTCAGGAGGTTCCAGCGCCGGAAATGCCAACTATCGGCCGGGAGATGAATTTGAAAACAGCAATAACGCAATCGTGGATCTGATCCATTGGGGATGGTTTGACAACAGAACTGTTTTTGTCACGTACAAAAGAGAATTGTCAAGGGAAAAAGGCTCCCAGGATCGCTCTATGGAAGGCCTGAACCCCGAATATAAAAACAGGTTCGCCTTTTACTCTGTTTTCAAGACGTTGATCCGGAGAATAAGCGTTCAGGATCTCCTTGACGCGATTGATGAAAAGGATTTGAACGCACTTGCCGAAACACTGCGGAAACGATATGCCCGCAGCAGAAAAATCAGGGACTGCATGTTTGGAAACAAGGAGCAAACCTATGAATGATATTGAAGATATCAGCCGGAAATGTATTCTGACAGAAGGAGTAGCCGGGGCAGGAAAGACAACTGCCGCCATTGACAATGTCAACCAATACCTGTCAGATCATCCTGAAAAGAAAGACAAAGTCATTCTGCTGACACTTACCAACACCGGAGCGAAGGAGATCGGCATCCGCACGAACCACAGGATCAACGGAAACACAATGCATTCTTTCTGCTGGGCTTTGATAAAAACTCAGTACGCAATGAAAAACAGGAATATCCCGAAGATCGTTGATGAGACGGTATCCAAAAAATATATGCTTGACTCAATCAGGACATACTGTCCAAACGATGATCCCGAAATGGTATGCAGGTGTATCTCAGATATCCGTCTGTTTGGCCGAAGCGAAGCCGAGTATTCAAAAGAAATCAGGGAAGCCTATCACCATTATCTGACCAGGCTTCAGACAAATAATGAACTCGATTTCACCAGAATTCTTGAAAAAGCTTACGTTGAGCTTCAGCGTCCGGAAGTGTACAGACGATATGACGGGGCATACATAATCTGTGACGAAGTACAGGATTTCAACCCTTTTCTTGAATGGAAGATCATTGATATTCTGCGTCGGCGCTCAGACTGTTTCATGCTGTACGCGTCCCCATCACAAGAAATCTATCCGTTCAGGGGTGCAAATTACAGCCTGATCAGGCAGATGCTCCCGGAAAACACTGAGAAAACCATACTCAATGAAAGCTACAGATGTGTTCCTGAAGTGGTTGAGGTAGCCAGACACCTTGGTGGTGAAGACGCCTCTAAAATGGTATCCCGACTGGATTCCACCGGAGTTTCAGCAAAATGGTATGAGTCCGCAAACAACAGTCTGAGCATCCGCATGCTTATCAATTCATTTGACGATATCAGTATGAGGGAAGATTTGAAGCCTAAGGATTTCGCAATCCTTGCCAGGTCTTCAGCCCAGCTGAGCAGTACGGCCAGAAAGCTTGAAATGTATGGCATTCGGACAACGCGGGTGGGATCCGATCCGGATATCTATAAATCAGAGCCTGTGCGAAGATTCACGGATTATTTGTCCATTGCATTCGCGGATGACGAAAGCTGTCTTGACAATGTTTTCTGTTATCCGTGCAATGATGTCGATGAAGAGGATCTGATTGCTCTCCGCGGAGCGAAGCGCCTTACATGGAAGCATTTGCGTGAAGCCGCGGAAAATCCGGATAAGTATGCTCAGGCAATCGTAAAAAGGTCCATTGCGATCCTGAAATTCCGCGATATATCAAAAACCATCCTTGAATCATCCAGATCAGATGAAGAAAAGATATGTCTGCTCCAGGACGCATCCGGTATTTGTAATCTTCTTAACGAACAGCTGATGTTCAGCGATTCCAGAAAAATTGACCGGATCTGTTCGGAAATCAATCTTCACAGGAGCCTGAAAAAATACTGGGAGTATCTGGTTGATCGGATCAGCAAGGATGAAATCCCGGAGGAAGGCATTAATCTATGTACCTATCATTCGTCAAAAGGCCGGGAATGGCAGACTGTTTTCCTTCTGGAAAATGAGAACTCCACGATTTGCAAGACTGCCCAGGACATGACAGTATCAAGAAATGTGGCGTATGTCGCCTGCACCAGGGCAAAACGGAATCTTCTGATATCTACTGAAACACAAACCGGATATCCTACTTATTTCGACTTCATGAAAGACAGAAGGAGAACCTGGTATCAGTAAAGGAGCAAAAAATGAGACGAAATACATTCAAACCCGATCTTCTCACTGCGGTTCGGAAAACAGTGAACCCAAACGCTGAATACGGAAGATCGATCTGCTGTCCGTTTCATAGAGAAACAGATCCATCCCTTCATATCTTTGAAAATCAATCCTGGTACTGTTTCGGATGCGGAAAAGGAGGAGACGTTTATGATTTTCTCGGTTTTCTGCGGTATGGGGACAGCTGGGACAGCAGGAACAAGGAAATGTTCAGGGAAATAAAAAAATCAGTCGACAATTCCGAATTTATAAAGGTCTATGTTGATTACAACGCTCAGACTCAGATGCCTGAGATATCGGAAGAAACAAAAGAAGCCTTTCTGATGGCGGCCCAAACTTATCATCAGGCTCTCATTTACGGAATGGAGAGTGGTGCTGACACCGCACGCAGTTATCTGTACAGCCGTGGAATAACAGATAAAACCATCCGAAAGCTGAAAATCGGATATGCCGGAAGAAGTGAACTCCATAAAAAGGGGATCACACTAAGGCCTGATGAGAGAACCGTATATCTCGAAAAAATGAAGAACGCAGGCTTCATTAAATACGGAAAAGAATATTTTTCCAACAGGATCATCTTTCCGAACATTACCAAATCAGGCGATGTTCTAACGCTTACCGGCCGGGCTTTGAATCCGGCGGCAAAAAGGTATTTGAATATTCCGAATGTCAGAAAAAAACTATATCTCCTTGAGTTGGCAGATCCGGAGAAAGAACTTTATATTACTGAATCTGTCACTGATGCTGTATCACTTCATCAGCTTGGCTATTCTGCGGCTGCGGTAAATGGAACCGCAATGTCAAAACAGATGAAAGCTTCATTGGAGGCATATAAAAAGATCATCATTGTTCCCCAAAATGACATGCCGTCAATGAATGCGGCATGTTCATGGTGTGAAGCTATTCCGCGCTGCAGGATCATGCTGCCGGAATATATAGACGGAGAGGAAAAGGATGTCAACGATATTCTCCGTCTGGAAGGAGAGCATACGTGCGGATCAAAACTTCGCACTGCTGCTGATAATCTCCTGGATTGTTCGGATTATGCGGAAAGAGTCCGGAAGAAATATTTGTTATGGAGTAAAAATGAAAATCAACATTGAAAAAGCGATTGAATCGTTCAGAATCAATTTCAGTTTCATCAAGAGAGATGGCGCTGAAGACCTTCTCAAATGGATCGAAACTGAGACTGACTTCTATACCGCTCCCGCTTCCGCGGCGTATCACCTCGCATGTGGAAGCGGTCTTCTTATTCACAGCCTGAATGTCAGGAATAATCTTGACATGTTCAATCATCGGCTGAACCTTGGCTTCAAGGATGAAACTGTATCCATCTGCGGACTGCTGCATGATTTGACGAAGGTGAACTTTTACAGTTCGATCCAGAAACGCAGGCTTAATACTGAGACAAATAAATGGGAAACTTACAACGGTTATGCTTATGCGGACAGTTTTCCTTTTGGTCATGGTGAGAAAAGCGTCTGGTATATCAGCCGATTTATGAAGCTGACTGATGAGGAAGCTTTGGCTGTGAACTGGCATATGGGCGGTTTCGATGACCGTGTTAAAGGCGGAAGCAGATCTTTCAACGATGCGATCGGTAAATACCCGCTTGTGTTCTGGCTTCATACCGCCGATCAGAAGGCGAGCAGCATCGACGAACTGAACTGGGATAAAGAGTAGCTCCCAGAATCAACTTTTCATTTCACAAGCCGTCTCAAAGCGAGGCGGCTTTTTTGTTATTCAGGAGAATATAATGTGCAGTTTTATTGAACAACTGGTGTCAGCCCTTTCAGGGATGAAAACAACTGAACAGATCGATGTCCTCGGCAGTCTGATTAATGGGCAGGATCTGGAAGCTCAAATCAACGGAGCCGTATTCAACATTGTCATACGGGGTTTGGCTGTTTTTTCGACAAAAGCTCTCCTTGCCGAAATCGGAATTTCAGAAGATGATCCCCGGTCACAGTGCTATGAAACAACCAGCGGCTACCTGATCGATAAGAGATTCATCCTTGAACTTAGACGGATCTCCGCCAAGAAGGACACCATCGCCAGAAATGCCGGCGGAATCCAGATCGGATCATCCGGAAAATTCGTGTGGTGGATACCTAATGAAGGCCTCGCGGAATTTGCTCAAAAGATCAGGGATCTGCAGAACGAGTACAGCAATGTAGTCGAGGAAATCTACCGGGATTACTGGAGCATTCGCAGCATATCAGCGTCAAATATCCAAAAGGCAGCGGAAAAAACATGGGAGGACTACAATGTCCGAAAACCCGGATCAATGAATGTTTCCCAAGCGGATTATGTTTCCTCAGCCGTCAACGCCTTTGATGAAAAATTCATCCGGCGGGATCAGCTTCACGAGAAGATCCGTATTGATGTCTTCCTTCAGGAAAAGGACTACCATCCTGTCGTCATGAATATCGCCGAGAAAATGAGGCAGAACGCATCCAGTCAGCGAATCAATGGCAGCCCACAGCAGCTGAACCTTCTCGGCGATCCTGATATTCCGGATATTGAAGAAATCAAAAGCGGTTTCCAGCGTGAATCCAGAATGGGGACGGTTGACGCGGTGAATGCTGAAATAGAAATGCGTCTGGGAGATCTCGCTAAAACACTGGAAGATGCTACAGCCAGCGATTCAGCAAAAGGACCGGTATACAGGAAACTGCGGAATCAGCTGAACATTGTCAAAAAGCATAAGGGAACCAGGGGATCGGTTGACAGGGTTATTTCCCACCTGGATAGGATTCTTGATTCCGGATGTGTGATCACTCAGCGGGATGTCAATGTGATGAACCGTCTGGTCTCTGACAGTATTGATGAAGTTGTGAAATCGATACAGGTTGATGCGCTGACCACTGAGATGGCAGTTCTTGTCCAAAGCGGAGATGCAAATCTTGCCCTGTCCCGTCTGCAGGAGTTGAAGGAGGAATTGGAGGATTCCCTGCGAACCGCGAAAGCAATGCAGACCATGATGCTTGAAAAGGTATCTCAGAGTTTCTGACCGATATGAACAAAGGAGCCTGAACAACCACAGGCTCCTTTTGTATTTATTAAGTTAAGCCGGAAGAAATTACAGTGTTCGGCCGAAATCTCTAAAAGAAAGGAAAAAACATGAGTGATTTTGGAAATAATTCCGTCGCATACCTGAGAACGATTTTTAAACCCGGAATCAGGGTTATAGTCAAAGAAATGGATGATCCTTATCCGATTGAAGCAGGGATCCAGGGATCCGTTGAGTATGTAGATGACGCAGGAGTAATTCACTGCAGGTTTGACAACGGGAGATATCTTGGTCTGCTTCCCGGTGTGGACTCTTTTGATATCGTTTCCTGACGGTTTTTTGGAAATACTCTAGTTAGAAATACTTATTGATATTTTTGAGTTTGATTTTATGGATCCATTTGAGTCAAATTCAAAAAGAAAAGGAAAACTTATATGATGATTCTTTACGATGAAACAGACCTTCCTGATGATACCACAGGGCTTACCAGCATCGAATTATTGGATGTTCTTTATTCAAGAGGAGAGGATTTTTATGAATCAATCCCTGAGATCGAATACGAAGAGCCTGTAATCGCCATAGCGGAAAACAGCGATGGCTGTGGAAACCTGACTCCGTCATGCTGGGAGCTGGCCGGGCATAGGCTTTCGTCGTGTTTTGAACCGATCGATTCCTTCCACCGGTTTTATGTGGATGACGACGGTGATTTGAGAAGCAGCGGAATCGATCTCCGCAACGGGATTTCATTTTACCTGTTCCGTGTATTCAAACCGGAAATAGGCCAGGATGAACAGCAGTGGCTGATTGACCTTATTAACAGCTCGGCTGATTTGAGCGGTGATATCAGGGAGGAAATTGATCGCTGCACACTGCCGGTTGGAGTCGACTTTACAGAAACAGTTTTCTGTCTGGATCATAAATAATTATTTGGAGGAAAAATGACACTTGAGAATGAATTTTATACAATAGCTTTTCTGAAAGCATTTGCCAAATCAGAGAACGAGTATGCAGAAAGAGAGTCTGCTCTCATTCTGAAAATCGCTGACGAAGATTCGATAATTGACGCGGATCTCTGCTTTAAGAAGCTGAACGAGACAGCCGCTGAGCTTGAATCTGAAATCGACGAGGTAGTAAAGTTCAAAGTTGAATGCTGACCTGAGAAAAACAGGCAGCATAATCAGGCATCCTCAATCCCGGGATGCCTTTTTTATTTCAGGAGAACACCTATGGAAACCACAATAAAAGACCTCATCCTCAATGATGAGGCAGTAATCGAAACCCGGCCCAAAACAAAAAAGGCGCCTCGCAAGCCGGCCGAATATGAGATCGTGACGGTCTCCGGTCCTGACTTCGCGGTAAGAAAAAAGGGGACTAAAGCGAACTATCTGCTTGTCTGCATCTGCTCCAAAGGACAGTTTTATATAAGGAATGAAGCGACCGGTGAAACGGACCAATTGGATTCCTCTGCTCTTACAAAGTTTCTGAATGACGTTCCCAAAGACAGCCTTCTGGATCTGAGCGATGGTTCTGGAAACAGCCCTTTCTGGATCACTGGCCTGGACAGAACCAGAGACTTCGCTGAAAACTTCATGTCCGCTGTCAATGATGAAACAATCCGTCAGTATTTCTGCAAAAATATGCTTACTTTCAGCGGGATAGAAGGATATGTCGAGCATCACAGAAAAGCAAGATACAGAAGTCCGATGAACACCGAACTTCATAAAGTGGATTTCAAACGCGCGAAGACAATTTTCGAATGCGCTGCAGAGATTTATCCGCGAAGCGATGTAAAGGACGGTCTTGCAGCTTGTCTTGAAACCGGACGGTCAGATGGAAAAATCGGAAGCATGTTTCAGGTTTTACTACGTACATATGAACAGCACAATCACTATTACACCTGGCGGAACACAAAAACCGTTTACGACTGGCTTTTTGACAACTGGGGTATTGAGGGTGTAAAGCAGTTCATCCGGTCCTATCTGGAAACTCCGGTGGCATATATGCCGGAGAACTTGGAAAGCAGTCCGACAATACAGAAGACCAGCTTCGCACTGTCCGAATTCATCGACTACAGTTTCTGCGAGTGCACACGCCAGGGCTATGCCGACAATCCCCGGAATTTTGTCCAATCCTGGGACGACTACCTTGATATGCAGCTCCAGGTATATGGGAAAATCCAGAAGAAATATTCGGAATATCTGGCATCGGATGAAACTGCACTCAGCTATAAGTTAGCCAAACTGGAAGAGGCTAAGCAGATCAGAAATTTCAACAGTGTCTACAACCGGCTTCGGATCTATGAGGGCAAAGTCGGGAAATATATGATCATTGCACCGAAAACACCAAAAGATATGATCGATGAGGGCCAGATGCAGAGCAACTGTGTCGCATCTTATATCGACAGAGTAGCCAACGGATATACCATGATCTTTTTTATGCGTCTTCGGAAAGATCCGGAAAGATCTCTTGTGACAATAGAAGTCAGGGACGGACGTCTGGTCCAAGTCAAAGCCAGGTTCAACAAAGCCCCGACAGCAGAGCAGCATGAAGCTGTAGATACCTGGTTCTTCAATTCTTTCAGAAAACCGAAGCAGGTCTCTCTTCTTGACTACAACGCAGAAGACTGACCGTGATCCTATGCGGGGGAAGCTTCCGGAAAGTGAGGCTTCCCCCGTTTTGTATTAATAAGCCAGGAGGGAAAAATGGCAGAAAACAATACATCATGCCCGAACAAATGGGCAATTCTTGAGTTCGCGGAATGCGGTTATATCCTGCGCGAAAACCAGCTTGTAAAGGAAACAGCGGAATTACTGGCAAAAGGTGAATACAGGGGCCGTGACATCATTCTTACGGTTTCGTCTGAAGACCTGCCCGTACGCATTTCCGGTTTGAACAGTCTGGTTTTTGCCTGAGGAGACAGCGGATGATCACGCTCGGAGAATTTATTCGAAACGGGAAAGCCGAAGATGAAATGCTTGTGGATTTTCAGCTCGGACTTTATCCGAAGGAAAACGATATGCTCGAAAAGTTCTGCGGGAAGCATAAGCTTTCGAAATCCGATGCCGCGAGGTATTTCTGCACACTCGGTATGCAGGCTCATCGCAAACGCAGCCGGATGAAAAAGGAATATGGTGACGACGCCGAGCGGCAGATGCTTCGGGAAGATATCCTTGCCGAATTTGAAAGACGGCTTGAACTGGATATCTGATGACTTTATCCGGATAAGCGTTTATCCGGATTTTTTTACGAAATTGACTGGAGGAAAAAATGTCTGAAAAAATTCGTATCGTAGTAGCTGAACCGGGAAAACTCCCGGCCGTATCTTTTATTTCCAATTCGCTGAAGGACATGCAGCAGATCGTTGGCGGTTATATTGAACTGTTCGAGACAACTGAATCCGAGATCGATCTGTTCTGCAATGAGGAAGGAAAACTCATCAACCTGGAGTGCAACCGCTTTTTCCCGGAGATTCAGGATATCATCTGCGGGCCGATCATCGCGATCGGGCATGACGAGGAAGGTGCATCCGTCTCCCTTACCGATGAACAGATTCAGGAAGCGATCCGGATGTTCACGGTGCAGTACCCGCCTGCACGCTTCGCAAGAATCGGGAATGGGATTCTGATTGATCCGAATTGGGATTGGAAACCAGATACAACAGCCCGATGGTATTTTCTGGAGGAAAAATGAACTCCAATGCCGCAATGCCGATCGGCATCATCGATGTAGCCCTTTCATTTCCCGATGTTCTCGGAAAAGTGAAGGAAGAGCTGATCCACTGCATCATCTCGGGCGAGAATCCGGAATCCATGCTCCCCGAACAGCTCCGCTTATGGTGTGAAAAGCATTCCATAACCGGAAAAGTCATATACCGCTACGAGGGAACCGTAGATTTCGGGAAGAATGAAACCGAATATGTCGGAACCGGAAGCTGGTACAGCAGCGGAGATGATCTGCGTGAACCGTTCCTCGAGTTCTATTCAGGACAGCATGAAGAACCGGATGAACAGGACATCCCGTTTTGAATGAAACCCAACCGGCCGTACAGATATGTTTGTCTGTACGGCCGGTTTTGTATTTAAGGATAGGAGAAGATTACCCATGGAAGACAATATTGTGTGGGGATACAATGCCATATATGGTGAGAGAAAACCGGAATACCATGAATCTTTCAGCAAAGATATGAGGGACGCGCTGAATTACCTTTGCGCACGAGTGAGGAGATCCGGTGATTTCTGGAACGCGCTGCACACGGCATCTGCAATTTACGGTGTCAACTATAACGATCTCAGGAACAACTTTGAGAAGCGGAAGAAAGCCGGAATCGAAAGGAAAAAAGTCTGGCGGCGAGAAAACGAAAGGTGGTTCGCTGTCCGTTACTCTCCGAGTACCTCCGGTGAACAGGAAACAGGATGGATGCTGATAAAGGAGACTGATCCTGAAAGAGCGAGGCAGACTGTCGTGAAACGGAGCAAAACTCCGGATTGTACAATTTCGATTGAAGCATGTCTGCCTTTCAGGACCAAAGACGAAGCAGTTAATTATGCCGCAGCATGGGATAAGGAACATGCGATCCGTCAGCTGCCTCTTTGGGATTTTGCGTGATGAGAAGAAAGGAACCAAAAATGTACAGCGATATGGTTGAAAATGCAGCCGCAGTACTCTCAGCAAAAAGCGGCTGGAATCAGAAACAATCCGTAGAATATATAGAAAATATGATTTTTAACAGTGATGAGGACATTCCGGGGCTGCTGACATCCATCATAAATGGCTCATTCGAGTTTTATCCCTCAGTAAGGATCCGCCGCGGAACGGCAAAAAGGGAAAAGCGTGATCTGTGGAAAGCTCCCCGCTGGGTACAGGAGACAAAGATCCTCGGGATCACAAAGCAGGATCTGGATGAACTTCATGATGCGCGGCGGGATTATTTCTGCCGCCGGCATACGCCTGAGGAAAGGATGAATGCGAACAGCAGGATGGACAAATTCTTCCGGCAGATGGATGCTGAGCAGAACCGTCATTATGCCAGACTTGATGAATATGGTTTCTGGGGAGCCGGGATGAAGGAACTTTTCTACGGCATCCTTTCAAGACAGTCAAAATCCGAAAAGAACTGGAAAAGGGATATAAAACAGGAACTAAAGTCAGAAGACCTTCATGTGCTGAAAGTCCATTAGCCATATCAATTCATCAGAAGGCAGGTCGATTTGATTTTGGGAATCGGCCTGCTTTTATTTTATATTTGAAAAAGGGTCAGAACAGAGAATCTGTAAATTGGATTCTCTGTTCTTTGTTAAGGAGGAAACAATGACCATTGCAATAATACAAACCATCCTGCCGATCTTTCTTGAGGAAGAAACACAGGAGACAGAAGTTCCGGCAATTCTGAATGAAAAGCTGAAACGGTCTCTGCATGAGTGTGAAATGATATGCAGACACGCAGGCATAAAGACAGGAGAAATCACTGACATCAGGGTCAATCCTTTACTGAGATCCGCCTGGGGAAGATGCATTACGGACAGGATTAACGGAACACACAAAATCGAGATCAACGAGGCACTCTTGGATGATTCAGTTCCCGATCTTTCCCTGAAAAGGACGATCATTCATGAGTTGTGTCATACAGTGAAGGATGGTCATGGACATAGAAAGGGATGGCGTGAAGCCGCTGACAGGCTGGAGGCGGTATATGGGCTTCAGCTTTCGCCGGCAAACTCAGCAGAAGATCTTTTGGTTCCAAGCAGTCTGTCACAAGTCCCTTCAGTTCGGTATGTCTTCCGCTGTTCTGACTGCGGCCTGATCATTGAGCGATACAGGCGTTCAAAATTTGTGGATAGTCCGGAAAGATATCGCTGCGGAAACTGCGGCGGCACCTTTGAACAACTGTAAAATTCATGCCGGCTGGTATAATCCGGTCGGCATGATTACCCAACAATATGAGGAAATTCTCTGCTAATCTATGCTTCCTCTAAAAAATTTTGTCCAGGGGAAGGCCGGTCCCGGATCCACAGAAACCTGATGAATGTCGGAATGGCCCAGTACTATGAGATTCCCATAACGTTGTTCCAGGTCCGCCAGAAGTTTTTCCAGTGTTATCAGCTGCATCTCCGAAAAGGCTTCATAATAC
>CACYHU010000080.1 GCA_902774215.1 uncultured Chloroflexota bacterium | reverse complement strand
CTTTCCCTGAGTATCTCACAAAGGCGGGTCAATACACGGATGTTATGGATCGTTGCCAGACGGGGGAAGAGACTGTCCCCCATTTTAAACAAATGCCTCAGGTAGCCGATCGAATAGCGCTGACATACAGGACAGTCACAATCCTGCATGACAGGCCTGTCACTTCGGATGTGTTTTTCATCATTGATATAGATGTACTTCAGCCATTTTTCGCTGAAGTCCGCGGTATTCGGATCGAAGGAATACAGTCTCCCGTGGCGTGCATCCCTTGTCGGCATGGCGCAGTCAAAAATTTCGTACCCGAGATCAAAACAGCGGGCGACATTTTCCGGATGGCCGATGCCAAGCGCATGGATAGGGAATTCCCGAGGGATCAGACTGCGTGTATATTCCAGTATATCATATAACAGGTTCCCATCTGCGTCCAGCGGCCATCCGCCGAATCCGAAACCGTCAAACCCGATCTCCAGCAGCTCTTCCGCACATCGTCTGCGGAGTTCAAAGGATCCGCCGCCCTGGACCACAGCAAAAAGCTTCGGCTTGATTCCCGGGTATTTTTTCTGACGGACAATGCGGTCAAATTCCTTCCGGCAGCGTTTTGCCCAACTGATGGTCCGGATGACCGATTTTTCCTGCTCTTCCTCACTGTCATTCACATGGGTGCACTGGTCAAGGCAGATCACAATATCTGTTCCGAAAGAAAGCTGCAGCTGGACGGTTTTTTCCGGTGTGAACTGGACCTTGCGCCTGCTGCCCTCCGGATAGAAAATAAACCCATCCTCGTTCATTTTCCCGAAAGATTCATTTTCACGGATCAAAGAAAAAGCCTGAAAGCCGCCGGAATCCGTGATGATGGGACGGTTCCAGCCGCTCATGCGGTGCATCCCGCCAAGTGACTGCACCACCAGACTGCCGGGTTTCTGCATCAGGTGGAAGGTGTTCATCACCACACCTTCCACACCGGAATTTTCGAGATCCGCGGCATCGGCGGCACGAACCATCCCATAGGTCGCATCCGGCAGATAAACCGGATAGAGCAGCTTCCCGTGAGCAGTTTCAAGACCCGGACAGGTATTTTGACCGATCATGGAATAACGATCACCAGACCCGCCGGAAGCGGTTCACCAAGCACCAGTTGATTTTGTATAGCGATATCTTCCGGGCGGACATCGCCATAGGCGCAGGCTATACTGAACAGCGTATCACCATCCTTTGATGTATAGGTTGCCGGGTGCATTACGAGCATTCGCCGGCCGTATCCATCGATCATGCTCCAGGAGTTCGGATTGCGGGGCAGAATGACTGTATCGCCGGTTTTGACATCATTCGGATCGGTCAGACCGTTTTGGGCAAGCAAATGAGCAACGCTGATATCAAAACGGCGTGCAAGACAAACCAGACTGTCCCCTTCCTGAAGGGTGTAGGTGGTATATCCGTTCCGGTTACTGTACATCATGATGTTCGGATCATAGGGTTTGGTTGCCGTTGGCTCCGGAGTCGGTGTCGGCATCGGGGTCGAAGTGGCAGTCGGTTCCGGTTCAAATGGAATGATATCCGGTTCTATCCTTGATCCTGTGTCGACTTCCGCAAAGAAACTGTTCTCGTCAAAGGCAGGAGGAGCAATCGGTATTTCAGTCGGCGGAACGATGACCGGTACTGATGTTGCTGTAGGATAGCTGCCGTTCAGTGCAGCCTGAATTTCTGATTCACGGGCAGGCGAAACAGTTTGTTTTGAGAGCTCTGTGAAAGGTTCATATTTTTCTTTTTTCCCGCAGGCACTCAAAATAAGCAGCAGAAGCAGGGTGATTATGATAAATTGTTTTCGTGTCATCGGTCTCTCTCCTTTATCCAATGATAATACTCTGACATTTCAATTATAGCTCCTGAAATAACTCGGTAACAGATTTCAAAAATTCTTTTCTGTTCTATGGTTTGATATGAACAGTCTGTGCTGCGGATGCGGATTTTTGTTCTTCTCCCTCCGCGGTAAAGCGTGAACCGTAAATCTCAAATTTCAAATCAACACCGGCCTCACTGTCTATGGTTTCATCATAGGTATATACATATTCCATGCTGCCGGATTCAGCGGATATGTCAAATTCTTCTATTTTTTTATAATCGAGGTTCACAAACTTTAATAAGGAACCATCTCCCCTGAAAACTGAAATATGGTAACTCTCAATGCCATCTGCCGCGTTCCATTTCAGGGTTACCTGGTTCTTATTGCTGACTTCACATTTCAGAGACGGGGCAGCAGACCATTTGTTTTTAACTTCCACAGTAACTGATTGAGACGGAGTTCCCTCTTCTTCGTAATAAAAGGGGAGGATCGAAAATGAATATTTTCCGTTCAGCAGGTCATTAACAACAAATTCCTTTTCGGAGGTTTCCCCAATTGTTTCAACGCCTTTTTTTACGCCAAGCAGCATATCAGTTTTCAGGATCTTATAACTGCATTCAACCCCGTTATCATCATGGGTCCATCGCAATGTGACTTGTCCGTCAGCTGTCTGCGACGCGGAAATTTTTACCGGCTTGTTTTTCCAGGCTGCTGCCGGCGTATAATTATACGGTTTGCTTTCTTTTGATTCGTGGACGAATGATGATTCCTTTGTATCATTAACGTAATTACCGGGGTATTTTTGGATTTTTACAGTAAAGCTGTACTTTTGATCAAGCTCCGGAATCAAACAACCCTGTTTCTGCAGATAATCAGGATCCAAAATGATATGAACCGTTGATTTGTCCTTCGAAATAAATTTTTGGGATTCTTCCGAATCCTTTTCAAAGTCAACAGAACTGATATCACTGCCGTTTTTTATTGAGATATTATAAATGTCTGAATCATATTTATCTCTGAAAGAAAGCACTACTCTTTCATCAGGATCCGTTTCAGCATCGATAATTTCCGGTACGGCTGTAAAAATCGGGTTGGCTTTATAATTTATTCGGAAGGTATCTGAAACATTTCCCATCAGGAGGTCTTTTTTGTCTATTCCCAATGCTCCCAGGTCAAGGCTCAGGCCAAAACCAAAATCTTCCGGTAATACTGATGAAAGAACTTTTCCTCCCAGCAATTTTGAAAGTTGATTCAATCCGGAAACTTTTGCATCCAATGAAAAATTATTACCGTCATCTTTTGTGACTTTGTCGACCGGGATGACCGCAATTTGGTGGACACCATCTTTCATATCAACAATAGCATATTTTAGATTGACTGTTGATACATTTTCGCCATCAACATATACCTGGTAAAGATCAGCTTTCCCGTCCCATTCCAGAAAAATTTTCCCTTTTGCCAATTCAAAGACCTGTGTAAGGACAGGCTTTTCATCCCAGCTATCATTATTCGCGGCAAAAACAGCAGCGTTGAATAAGAATAACAATGTGAAAACAGTTAATGCAGACAAAAGAATCTTCTTCATTTTTCACCTCTTTATTTCCGGATAAATGATACAGATATTTTTTGATCCGGTTGATTTTGTTCCATTTTTACAAAACAGTCAATTTCCAGATGCTGACTATCATTACAACTTCTTTAATCATAACATAAAACACGTATTACAACAAAGCTGCTAACAGAACCGTTTCCGTCAGCAGCTCAATGAACCTGAAACCTGCAGGCAAACAGGCTACCGGATACTTTTCAGCCAGTCGACAGTAAGGCGGACACCAAAGCCGGTGGCACCGGGGGTCAGATAGGCAGAGCCGTCCATATTGTAGGCTGTGCCGGCAATATCCAGATGCGCCCAGGGCATACCCTCATTGATGAATGACTTCAGGAACATTCCCGCAACGCAGGTCCCGGCTTCCCGTGCACCTGAGGAATTTTTCAGGTCCGCATCCGGGCTCTTGATGGGCTCCAGGTAATCTTCATCAGTCGGCATACGCCAGATCCGTTCCTGTGTCTTTTCACCGGAGGCAAACAGCCCGCTGAACAATTCGTCGTCCGTGCAGATGCAGCCCGCCCGTGTATGCCCCAGGGCAACCACGCAGGCGCCGGTGAGCGTCGCATAATCGATGATGCAGCGCGGGTCGAGATGCTGCTGGGCATAGGTGAGACCATCGCACAGTACCAGACGGCCTTCCGCATCAGTGCTTCTGATTTCGATCGTTTTACCGGAAAGGCTGGTAAGAATGTCATCCGGGCGGTAGGAACGCCCGTCCGGCATGTTCTCCGCGGCACAGATCACACCGGTCACCGGCGTCTCCAGCTTCAGCAGTGCTGCTGCACGCAGAATGCCAAAAACGGCCATCGCGCCGCATTTGTCATATTTCATGTTCGGCATACCTTGAACGGTCTTGAGGGAAAGGCCGCCGGAGTCAAAGGTGATGGCCTTCCCGACCAGCACCACCGGTTTGCCCGGTTTTGTACCGGGGTATTCCAGGATGATCATGCGGGATGGTGTTTTGGAACCCTGTCCGACCGCTACGATCGCGCCGGCACCCATCTTACGGAGCTGTTCATCATCCAGAATCGTACAGTTCAGTCCATAGACCTGTGCGAAAGCCTCTGCCCGGTCGGAAAGCGTCCAGGGATTGATCACGGAGGCCGGTTCATGTGCCCATTCCCGGGCCATGTTCTGCGCGTCGCAGATGACCTTTACTTCATCGAAATCAGCCTTGTCCATGAGGACGGAGAGCGGTCCGGAGCTTTCTTCCGGAGCTTCCTTATATTTGGAGAATTCATAAGCCCCGAGCATCAGTCCCACCAGCAGTTCACGCTGATCCGCAGGCCCGCAGTCAAGGGCTGCGGATTTCGGGCAGTGGGCTTTCATCCAGGACGCGATCTTTCCGCCAGTCCTGCGCCAGCGGTCCCTGGTTTTTTCATCGCCGGCAAAGACGTCGATTTCGGTCTGCCCGTCAGATGTACGAACCACCATATCTCCGGCCTTTTTCAGCAGATCGGTTTTCTGATCCGTAACGTGAAAAATCACATCACCTTCAGGTTTTTCCGCCTGAAGGATCTCAAATGCTTTGGCAATGTCAAAAATTTCTTCCATAGATTCCTTTCGTCCGGATCTCTGCTATTTACCTTCAGCTTTTTTTATGGCTTCCAGCAGCTCGTCATAGGTTTCAAAAGCGGGAAGCTGTGGATAGTCGGACTTGATCTTTTCTGTGCTGCGGAAAAGGAATCCTGCTTTGGAATTGAGGATCATATCCAGGTCATTGTAGCTGTCTCCTGCGGCTATGGTCTCAAAACCAATGCTCTGCAGTGCCCGAATGGTGGAGAGCTTGGAATTTTCGATGCGCATGGTGAAGTCAGTGATGAAGCCGTCATCCGAGACCACAAGCGAATTGCAGAAAATGGTCGGCCAGCCCAGTTTTTTCATCAGCGGCTTCGCGAATTCCGTGAAGGTATCGCTGAGGATCACCACCTGCGTCATTTCCCGCAGCTGATCCATGAATTCCAGCGCACCCGGCAGCGGGTCGATGGTGGCAATGGTGTCCTGAATTTTTTTCAGACCGAGCCCGTGTTCACGGAGCAGGTTGATGCGCCACTTCATCAGCTTGTCATAATCCGGTTCATCCCGGGTGGTCCTTCTGAACTCCGGGATCCCGGTCGCCTCTGAAAAAGCGATCCAGATCTCCGGAACCAATACGCCTTCCAAATCTAAACAAACGATATTCATATTATTTCCTTTTTCTTAAAAAACAAGGCACTTTTTGTTTGCTATCCCCGTTCTGCCACTGAACTACGTGCTTTGCAGCTCGACAGGAATCGAACCTGTGACAAGGGTCTTGTGAACGCAGAAAATTGCTGTAAGTGCCTTGATTTCTATTATAAAAGATATTCTCCGGAGGATAAGGAATCAGTAACATTTTATAAATTGCAGGGAAGATGATGAATGGAACAGGTTGAAATATCGAAGTTCGATAATAAAACAGGAGCCGGAAAGTGTTTTTATGCTTCCGGCTCCTGCATTCTGTATCATGTTTCCTGATAATCAGCGTTTGTCTTTATCAACGAATTCGAGGAAGATGATGGAAAGAAGAGCAAAAGCGAGAATGAAACAGCACAGCGGTACCCAATAGCTCAGGACATTATCCCTTGTATTCTCATAAAATGGCTTTTGATTGGAAGCCGCGGTCATTGTTTTGACGTAGGTTTCCGCTTTTTCTCTGCCGATCAAATCCAGAACCTGACCGACGGTGGTGCTCAAATTATATTCTTCATCCCGGAGCCCCTGCTCTTTCGTGATCTGCGCCAGAACATCGATCACCTGGCCGATCTTGAAGGTGGACTGCGGTTTCTCCGCCGGTGCGATTTCTGTGGTTTCCGGTGCTGCCTCAGCTGACAATGCGGTTTCTGCAAGTGTCAGCAGCTGATTATAACTGAAGGGTGAATCCCCAAACCGCGCATCCGGGTCGATATTGAATGCAGACATGATCTGTACTGTTGTCGGAACATTATATTCCCGTTCCCTGATGTCATGAATCGCAGGAAGGTCGTCCCGCTGCAGGAAATCCATCACCTGTCCAAGGGTGATCGTGGTTTTGAGTTCCTGTTTTTCAACTTTCATGATGGAATCCCAGCCGGTCACGAGGGGCAGGCTGTTATAGTCTGCCTGCGATGCAATGCACTTAAGCCCGTAATTGGAAATGGAAACTGCCGATACCTTGACCGCCCAATCCGGCAGTGTGAAGATACCGCCTGAAAAGACCAGTTGGAAAATCAGGATGAATGGCATCACAGTCATTGCGGTCGTGGTCGAGCGGGTGATGCAGGAGACCCACAGGGAAAGCATGTCTGATGAATAAGTGATCAGGAAAACCGTGATCCCGATATCTGCGATCAGCCAGTTGGTAAACAGGCTTTTCCCGTCCGGGAACTGCATCCCGGTCGTTTTGCAGACATAAAGCGTAATGATGGTTTGCAGGAGACAAAGCCCTGCCTGATAGATCATATGGGAAACAATATAGGCACTGATGTGCAGACCGGAGCGGTGTTCGCGTTTGATAATGTCCCGTTCCCGGCAAACGACCTGGATAGAGTTGAAGCATCCGTTCCAAATCGCGACACAGGTCAGGGCAAAAGCGCCTTTGAGCGTCCCTTCCATGGTCTGGAAGAAATCTCTGCGAACCACCATGGAAACAAGACCGGCGATCAGAGCTGCCATCGGCATCACTTTCCAGTCGTTTTGATAGACAAATCCCCGCAAAAGCTTGCCGAGATAAATGATTATCTGACTGCCTCTGCCGCGGTAGTGCAATTTGTGCTGGCGTGTTTCAGTCATAACTGCTTCAGACATGCTGCACCTCCTGTGCGTATTTGATAATAAATTCATCGGCTCTGCCGTCACCGCCTTCTTCCGGACGGTTGATCGTCTTGACGACTTCCTCCATCCGTTCTTTATCGAAGAACTTTCGGCATTTATCAACGGTGCCATAGAACGCCAGACGTCCGGTGCGGTTTGAATCCTTCGCAAGGATGATCACATCATCGAACATATCAACAACACGGTCGGGTGTATGGGTGATGGCGATCACAATACGGCCGGTGTCGGCGACTTTCCTCATCTGTCTGAAGAGTTCCTTAGCCATCACACCGTCTACACCGGAATCCGGTTCATCTAAAATCAGCATGGATGGGTTGGAAAGAAATTCCATGGCGATAGAAAGCCGTTTGCGCTGTCCGCCGGAAAGCTGGGAGACCATACTGTTTTGGACCGGCGCAAGACCGAATATCTTCAGTGCCTCTTCGACACGGTCTTTACGATCCTGCAGCGTGAAGTCACTGGGGAGGCGCATGGTAGCATAATCCATCAGCGTATGAAGGACTGTATCTTTTCCCCGTATCAGGTCTGACTGCGGAACGAAGCCGCATTCAAATTTCATCTTATCGTATTCTTTATAGATATCCCGCAGCATCACCAGACGGCCGGGTTTGATGTTCATATGGATATCTTTAAGCAGTTCTTTTTTATGGAAAAAACCATCAGGAACTTCCCGTTTGATCAGGTTCACTGTCAGCCCTTCGCCCATGTCCGTGATCTCGGTGCCCTGCACATGAGACACGGCATTGTCACGGAATTCTCCCGCCTTCCAGGAAGGCTGGTAATTATTGGAAAAGCCCCAGATCAGAGCCGGAATAGGTTCCGCAAAAATCCAGAGCCACAGCCAGCGTTTGCGGACATTATAGACATCGATCAAACCGGAATATACCTGGATGGAGTAGGCAACGTTGATAATAGCCGCCATAATTTGGATAACACCAAAAAACAGAAGTATGTATTCGTTTTTGATAAACAAACCGGCGAATCTGATAACGGATACTATGAAAGCTGTTACTGCGATCGCTCTGCCTTCCGGTACTTTTCCCGCACATTTACCGAGCTGATATTCCCGATACCAGGGAACCAGCGCCCGCCCACCAGCCTTTAATATCTGACTTTTGGAAGATTTTCCAGAGCCCGATGAAATAAAGGCCTTGTGAGATGATGACATATAAACTGCTTCCTCCGAAAAATACAGAGAGAAGAAATTGCCAGACATTCATATCTGAGGCCTCAACACTCATATGGAATAACTCCTTTCAGGTGAAAGTAAAAAATTACAATTGATTATTTTACCATAACATCACGCGATAGCTTTTTACTTTAGACATTTGAGCGGTAAAAAAAGACTGAGTCTTCATTTTATTCCCCGTCTGAGCTGCAGTTTTTCATAAGCATTTATCTTCGAAATTTCAGTACCTGTTTTTTATTATGGCTATTCAATCCGGTAAAAAACAGGCTGCTTTCCAACAGTAAGACTTGATCATCTGAAAAGCAGCTGCCAGGCTGTCCTTTTTTGAGTGCAGCTTTTTTTACCGGCTTGCGGATAAGTATAAAAAAACCGGAATAAAATCATTTTTCTTCTTTCCTGTGTATAATATGGTTGGATGTTTGGAGGAATCATTTATGACAAAAAAACAAAAATCTTTAGCAGCCCATCTTGAAGAAATCGCCGGCGAATTCATCAAAATCGGTACGGCACCTGAATCCGGTTCCTACCTTGGGCTTGAAAATGAAGTTGTTGAAGCGGTCGGATTCCTTTTTATCGCTCTGTTCCCGCATCATTTCGGCGCTTCACGCGGACGTTTTGAAGAATCCGAAAAACGGACCTGGGAACTGATGCGCGCTTATGACGCTTTTGCCACCTGTTTTGCCTCTGTTTCCGAAAACCGCGAACAGGCCGAAGATCGTGCCCTGGAGCTGATCGATGCGCTGCCCGGGATCCTGGAAATATTAAAAACGGATATTCAGGCCGGTTATGAAGGCGATCCGGCAGCAAAAAATACGGATGAGATCATTCTGACCTATCCGGCGTTCAAAGCGATTACCATTTTCAGAGTGGCTCATAAACTTTACGAAATGAATATTCCTCTCATTCCCCGTATCATGACCGAATACGCACACCGCCTTACCGGCATCGATATCCATCCCGGTGCATCCATCGGGCCGTACTTTTTTATTGACCATGGAACCGGTGTGGTCATAGGGGAAACCACTACGATCGGCGATCATGTCAAACTCTACCAGCATGTCACCCTTGGCGCGAAGAGCTTTGAAGTCAGCCCGGACGGTGTGCTTGTCAAAGGGATTAAGCGTCATCCGAATATCGGCAGCCGTGTTGTGATCTACGCAGGTGCGACGATCCTTGGCGGTAATACCAATATCGGGGATGACAGTGTCATCGGCGGCAACGTCTGGCTTACCCATTCCGTCCCTGCCAACAGCGTTGTTACCGTGAGAGTAGCTGAGGGAGAAAACAACAGCATTCACTCGGGCGATATTGAAAACTGCATCGTCGACGGAATGTTCATTTGATCAGGAAGCAGTGATCAGCAGCCGGATAAAGTCTGTTCACTAATTCCTGACCACTGTATATTGACTTTTATTCTCTGAAACCTGTTATAATAAATTTACATCGTGCCGCCTTCTCCGGAAATTTTTCCGGCCCGGGGGTAACTAAAAGAAACGGAAATATTAAATATGGTCATATCACCTGTTGAAAAGCTCCGCCGCTTTTTAAAACTGGAACTCAGCCGAAATTGCGATAATCGGGCTGTTGTCGGCGGAATGGGAAAATTTCTGCCGAACTGGCAAAAAGAATCAGCCACCGCCGGTATATCTGTAGAATTGAATGAAACTGTTACAGTCTTTCTGAACAGTTATGGCGATAAAGAACCGGAAGGACGGAAGATTGCTATCATGGAAATCATGCAGCTGCTTCCTCCTGCTGAAGAAAAACCGCAGCGGGAAAGGATCCGGCCCAGAAGGCAGGATCAGTCTGCCGCTGGACAGCCGGAGCCGGTTCCGCAGGAGCGGAAAGACTTTGACAGAAAGCAGGAAAGATATTCCGAGCGCCGTCAAAACAGCGAACACGCTGTACCGATCCGCCGTGAGGAGCGGATCGAACGTAAGCACCGGCCTGAACCTGTCACCAATGCGGAGTCCCGGTACCATGAACCTCTTTCCGGCAAAAATGCAGCCGGAGAAGCAGTACCTGTGCAGGCAGCGGAATCCGATGTGCCGGTTTCTGAACCGGCCGCGCCGGTACGGATTTCTCATAATCCGCATACCCGTCCGGCTGCTCCCTCTGTGAAGGATCTGCGTGAGCGTTTCGGACATCCTCAGGTAAATCCGAGAGGTCCTTCTATCGACAGCCCTGTTTCAGAAATTCCGGGCATTGGTTTTTCTAACTCAAAAGCCCTTGCAAAACAGGATGTTTACACCGTAAGGGATTTCCTTTATTATTTTCCCCGCCGCTATGATGATTATTCTTCCTTCAAAGCCATCAACAGAGTGCTTCCTGATGAAGTCGTGTCCATAATCGGTGTTGTCCGTTCCATTACAAGCGGACAAAAAGGCAAGTACCAGATCACGGAGGTTACTATTTCCGATGGAACCGGCATTATGCGTGTGACCTGGTTCAACCGTTCCTGGCTTATCCATCAGATTCATGTCGGCATGGGGATCGTCCTTTCAGGAAAAATCGATATTTTCCTCGGACGTCCGGTCATGAGCAATCCGGAATGGGAACCCACAGATCAGGATAATATTACGACGAACCGCATTGTGCCGATCTATGCGCTGAACCAGAACCTGAAGCAGAATTTTCTCCGCCGGATGATGTACAATACTGTCCGGCATTGGACCGGGCAGCTCCCGGAGGTTCTGCCGGATTCTGTTCTTGAATCTGCTGATCTTTTGCCGCTGCAGCTGGCTATTTCCAATATTCATTTTCCTGAATCCCGCGAACTTCTGCGATATGCGCGGGAACGGCTTGCTTTTGATGAGATCTTTTTCATGCAGCTCAATGTTCTTTCTCAAAAACAGGAGTGGAACGGTCTCCCGGCTGAGGCATTTGAAGTCAGCGATGAGCGGTTTGAAAATGACTGGATCGTTCATCTGCCTTTTGAGCTGACAAACGCCCAGCGGAAAGCGCTGGAGGATATCCGCAGGGATATGGCGTCCGGACATCCGATGAACCGTCTGGTGCAGGGTGATGTCGGTTCCGGTAAAACGATTGTCGCCAGTCTTGCCGCATTGATCGTTATGCAAAAAGACGGTCAGGCAGCTATCATGGCACCTACAGGCGTCCTTGCCGAACAGCATTACCGTAATTTCCTGCGTTTTCTGGAAGGGCTTGGAGAGAACGCTCCAATCACTTCTGACCAGGTCGAGCTGATGGTTGGCGCAACCACCGACTCAAAAAAGCAGGAAATCCGGGAACGACTGGAATCAGGTCATCTGAGAGTATTGATCGGGACGCATGCCCTGATCGAGGAACCGGTGCGGTTTAAAAATCTGCAGCTGGCGGTCATTGATGAACAGCATCGTTTCGGGGTGGATCAGCGGGCAGCATTGCGTGCCAAAGGGACGAATCCCCATCTGCTGGTCATGACTGCCACACCAATTCCCCGCTCCCTTTCACTGACAATTTACGGTGATCTGGATCTGACGCTGATCGATGAAATGCCTGCGGGCAGAAAACCTGTACGGACCAGGATCGTTTCTCCGGTCGGACGTGAACAGGTTTACAATTTTATCCGCAAAGAAGCATCCCGCGGCCGTCAGGCTTTCATTATTTATCCGCTTGTTGAAGAAGGTGATGATGAGGAAAAGGAAGGACGAGCAGCTATTGAGGCAAGCGAATTCCTTCAGTCACAGGTTTTCCCGGAGCTGAAGGTTGCCCTGCTGCACGGACGCATGAAGGGAAGCGAAAAAGATGCGGTTTTGGAAGCCTTCAAGAACCATGAATACGATATTCTTGTTTCCACTTCCGTCATCGAGGTAGGGGTCGACGTCCCGAATGCCACAGTGATGCTGATTGAAGGAGCCAACCATTTCGGTCTGGCTCAGCTTCATCAGTTCCGCGGACGGGTCGGCAGAGGCGATGATCAGGCCTGGTGTGCACTGATCCCGGATAAAGACAACGACGTTGAAAATCAGCGTCTCAATGCCATGGTTGAAACGACGGATGGTTTTAAACTGGCTGAAATGGATCTGGAAATGCGCGGCCCGGGTGATTTTATCGGGAAGCGTCAATCCGGTCTGCGTGAGATGAAGCTTGCCTCCATGTCAGATGTCCGTCTGATCGAAAAAGCCCGCAATGAGGCTATGAAACTATTTGAAAACGACCCGAATTTGGACCTGCCGGAAAACGCGATCCTTAAAGCCCGGGTCGTTGAGACAGCCGCCGCTCAGCGGAAAGGAGAAATCAGCTGATGAGCAATCGTGCAATCTTTCCCGGGAGTTTTGATCCCATTCACAATGGACATATTGATATCGCCCTGCGTGCCGCCGATATTTTTGATGAACTGATCCTTTGTATTTATGCCACACCATCGAAAAATCTGCTCTTTTCTTTTGAGGAGCGGGTCGAAATGGCAGAGCGGATCTTTGCTGATGTTCCGAATATTTCCGTTGCGGGTTACACCGGCCTGACTGTGGATTATGCCAGAAAGGTCAACGCCAAATGTATGGTGCGCGGTCTGCGGGTCTTTTCTGATTTCGATTATGAATTTCGGATGGCTCTGGCAAATAAAAAACTGGCACCGGATATTGAAACGGTTTCGCTTATTACAACACATCAATATACCTTTGTTTCTTCTTCTACTGTCAAGGAAGTTGTTTCTTTAGGCGGAGATGTGAGCGGGATGGTTCCTGAATTTGTAAAGGATGCACTCATAAGAAAGTATTTCCCGGCAGGGAAGAACTGAAAAAATAAAATACAGGCTGTTCTGACATTGTGCTGCCTTTGAGGTAACGGTTGTACAGATACTGCGTGTTTTTCGTCCCGGGCGGAGAAGCCTGGGGCGGTTTTATTACAGGTTAGAGTGGAAAATTTGGGGAACTAATCAAAAAGATTCGGCGTTAAACCGCTTAGGAGGATTTTTATCATGAAAAGAACGAACAGGATTTTTTTACTTGTTTTTAGTCTGATCCTATTGTTCCTGACAGGAGCTGCCGCCGCACAGCAGTGTGTCTGTCTGGATGAGAGCGGAAAAGTTTATCCGGCAGGCACGATCGGAACAGTACTCTGTTATCAGTATAGCGGAGACAGTCTTGTGCTGAGCGGAATTACCTTACAGCAATGTCAGGAAAAGAATGCAGCGTTTCTGCGTCAGCAGGAAGAGGCTGAAAGACAGCGTCAGCAGCAGGAAGCTGAAAGACAGCGTCAGCTGGAGGAGGCTGAAAAACAGCGTCAGCTGGAGGAGGCTGAAAAACAGCGCCAGCAGGAAGAGGCTGAAAGACAGCGCCAGCAGGAAGAGGCTGAAAGACAGCGTCAGCAGGAAGAAGCTGAAAAGCAGCGTCAGCTGGAAGAAGCTGAAAAGCAGCGTCAGCTGGAAGAGGCTGAAAAACAGCGTCAGATGGAGAATCAAAACACTCAAAATAATCAGAATTCAGATACAGTTGTTTTGTTGAATAATCCTGTAAATCAGCAGCCATTTACAGATGATGATCTTTTGAACTCAAAAAAAGATGAACAAATCCCTGTTCAGGTTTTCCCGAATAATACTGATAACACTGTTGTCATACCTGAAGTGACATTTAACGGAGCCCCCGGGAATGATGTTACGCCTGATGTACAGGACAGCGGCAAAAATAACACTGTTGTCATACCTGAAGTAACATTTAGCGGCGCCTCCGGCAGTGATGTTACGCCTGAAGTACAGGACAGCGGCAAAAATAACACTGTTGTCATACCTGAAGTAACATTTAGCGGCACCTCCGGCAGTGATGTTACGCCTGAAGCACAGGATGACAAAAACACCAATAACAATGATGTCATACCTGAGGTGATATACAGCAGAACTATCAACAACGATATTACTCCTGAAGCGCAGGATGGCGGAAATACCAATACCGATGTCACTCCTGAAGTACAGGATGGCGGAAATACCAATACCGATGTTACCCCTGAAGTACAGGATGGCGGAAATACCAATATTGATGTCACTCCTGAAGTACAGGATGGCGGAAATACAGGATGGCGGAAATACCAATATTGATGTCACTCCTGAAGTACAGGATGGCGGAAATACCAATATTGATGTCACTCCTGAAGTACAGGATGGCGGAATTACCAATACCGATGTCACTCCTGAAGCGCAGGATGATAAGAAGGCTGATATTACTGCCACACCGGAAGCGCCGGCTGGCAGTGATGCCAGGAAGACCGAAGATGAGCCGGTAGGAATGCTGAGATCCGCAGTCTATATTTCTGAAGGAAAACTGGACCACATGGTTCAGGTGGCACCGGATGGCGGAACCCTTACATCTGCTGCTGTGACCTTCCTCTGGACCTATACGATCTCTGATTCGTCTTCACCGGTGGATGTGAATTTTAACCTCCTGATCTACGTCAGAGATCTTGGTAACGGTCAGGAGAAAACGATCACGGCAACAGTTCCTTCTGCCGCCTGCAGCAATCACAACTGTTCATATACTGCCGGCAGTGAATTGGCAGGGCTCGACAAAGCAGATGTTACCTGGACGATTTCCGGTACTTACGATGATGGCGGGACTCCAACGACGGTTACGGCGCAAAATGCAGGCCTGAGCTTCAGACTCGATGTCAATGCTGCAACGCCGACATCCACTATGACACCGACAATGACGCCAACTGCAACAATGACCCCCACGCCGACGATGACACCGACCGCGACAATGACGCCTACTCCGACAGCTACAAAAAAACCAAAACCGGAAGCTCCTGCTCCGGAATATCCGAACAACCGCATTACGGCGCGCTCAATTGGCTTCTATTGGAAACCATCCAAAAATGCCGATGGTTATATTGTTGAATGGCAGAATGACCATGGACAAAAGGGCTCAATGACGTTCAGTAATAATGATGAGACCTGCAAACAGGGACGCTGTATTGCTTACACGACTCTGCCGGGAAACGGACATTATGTATGGATCGTAACCGCGACGAACAGCTCAGGCACTGCCCGCTCCAAAGAAATGAGATTTGAGATCGTTTCCAATCTTCCCTCACCGAATCCCTATCGTCCGAACGGAACCGTGTTTAATCATACTTATCCCTCTTTCGAATGGGAAGATATCCGGCACGGTGCTTTTGAATACCGCATTCAGGTCGTCGGAAAATACGACAATCGTATTCGTATGGACCGCTGGTACAACGTAAATGACATATATGTCGGGAATGGCCTTTGCTATGTCCAGTCTGATCTGTTCCTGCCGGCAGGATCCTACAGCTGGCGTGTTATGGCCAGAAATAATGATATGACTTCCGGATGGTCATCCTGGCGTGATTTTTATGTGGAATGTGATTACTGTAATTACAATAATAATTATTACCGGAATTACGCAAATACGATTCCGACCTGTTCTTATCCGGTGGGAACCATAACCGTGAACACACCTGACTTCCAGTGGCGTACCCTGACCGGAGCTTCCTACTATATCGTGACTCTTTACGATGGCGCAGGATCGGTTTTGTTCAATGAACAGGTTTCAAACACCAATTGCACAGCGGAATTGTGCAGCTGGAAACCGAATTTCAAATTGCCGAAAAACGGTAATTACAGCTGGGCTGTTTCCGGATATGGGGCAAATGGTTCCCGCTGGGGTTCTGCCAATACCACATTCACACTGAATGCGGCAGTCGTAATGAAGCCTGTCAGCTTCCTGCGGCCCGCCCAGAACGGGCTGCTGACAGCTGATGCGCCGGTGATCATCTGGACAGATCCGGGTGAAACGACAGCGCTTTTCCATGTGGAAATATTTAACAGCAGCAGCACTTTGCTTTTCAGCGCTGATCTTAACAGGGAACAGGCATGGTGTGACGGTAAAACCTGCTCTATTGAGTTCAAGACCATCCCGAATGCCGAGAATTACCGTATTACCGTAACGCCTTATTCGGAATTGAACATGGTCGGGGAAGCTGTTTCCCTTGTGTTCAGCAAGGGTGGTATCCCGCTGAAACTGAATTCGCCGAAGGAAGGCAGCACTGTCAGTTCACGTCCGCTCTTCCGCTGGAGTCTGGAAGCCGGTAATAATGTTCAGTATGAGCTGGTTTTGACCGATGCCAATAACAATGTAAGTACCTTCTCCCCCCTGGTGTGCGGTGCGGTCGGGGTGACCTGTGAGGAGAATGAAGCCTTCTTCTCTCCGTCCGATCCGCTGCCTCTCGGGACTTATTCCGCGAGGATCATTGCGCCCGGCTCCGCCTTTATCAGCGAAGAACTTCACTTCACGATCCGGTAAAAACATGGAGCAGAAAGAAGACGGTAAGCTGTAAATGAATCGATACGACCGGCGGATGGTGAAAGCTCCGGTGTGGATGAAAAACTTCGTCTGCATCGCGGAAAAATGTACTGAAAGCTGCTGCCAGCAATGGAATATTGACGTAGATCCGGTTCACGCGGATTGCTACACCCATCTGGGTGATCCGGAACTGCAGTCAATTATGGACAGCCTTCTGCATCGCTTTCATATCCGCCGTGCCGGTATGAAAAAATCTGAACTGCAATACCGTTTTTTTCTGCTCAGTCAACCGGACAAACGCTGTCCGCTCCTTGATGAAGCGGGAAAATGCCGGCTGCAGAAAAAATACGGGGCAGAGATCCTCTGCGATACCTGTTATTTTCATCCCCGGACTTTCTGGCAGATCAATGAACAAACCGGCATGAGTGCATGCCTGTCCTGCCCGGAATGCGCCCGGCTTGCGCTGCTTCATGAGGAGCCGACAGTTTTTTCGGAGTTTGCGGCAGAGATCGATCCAAACGCCGAATGGCTGGAAACATCCCTGATATCTGACGCGGATACACGGATGCTGATGCGGCATCGGGATCTGATTGTTCATCTGATGTGTGATATTCTGCAGGACCGCCGTTTTCGCTTCGGGCAGCGTATGATCCGTGTGAAAAACTTTCTTTTCGATCTTGCCGATGCATCCCCGTTTGATGAGAACACGATCCGCTCTGTCTTTCAAAGAGCCTTTTCAGCACCGGAAACAGAGGTGAACAGTGCCGCTCCGGAAGGTTTAATGGATTTTTATCTTGATGTTTTTGACCCTGTCAGCGAAGCCTGTGAAAAACCGGTTCAGGAAACTTCCGCTGTAATGCGTTCACTGGCCGGAGGAACTGAAGGCTTTGTCCGGCTTCTGGCGGACAATTATGAAAAAGGCTGCCGGATAATGTCTGATTTTTTCGCAGACAAAGCTTACCTGATTGAAAACTTTATGGTCCATTGTGTATTTTCTGACAGTTTCAAGCAGTTTCATCGCTTACAGAATGAGCCTGTATCTGAGCGGAACCTTTTGAAACATGAGGCGGCACTGCTGGACTGCTGGTACATTTTCCTGCAGGTTCTGCTCGCTCAGGCTGCTCTTGAGCGCGGAAAAATGACTGAAAAGGTGTTTTTGGAAACGATTGTCCGTGGAGATAAAAATTTCTGGCATTATCCGGACTGGTTTTCCCGCTGTGCGGATAATGCAATGCTTCGTGATCAGCGCTCAATTTAATTAGGGACTGATCCGTCTGATCCACCCGTCCCGGTTCCATCTTCATTCGATTTGAACAGCATCCCGCCGCTAACCTGCCAGATGGTATTCCGTTCCGCGAAGCTCTTCGGAAAATCTGCCTGATCCGTGGTGGTGAGCACTGCCTGATCATATTGCTCCAGCCGGTTCAGCAAATCATTCCCGCGTGACTCATCCAGCTCTGCAAGCGTCTCATCCAGCAGCAGGAGCGGAAGTGTTCCGGTTTGTTCCCGCATCCATTCAATTTCAGCCAGCTTCAATGAAAGCAGCGCGGTACGGATCTGGCCGCGTGAACCGTAAGTACACAGGTCGATCCCGGAAGCGAAGATGGAAAAATCATCCCGGTGCGGTCCGGCCGTTGTGACTCCCCGGCGGATATCATTTTCACGGTTTTCTTTAAGAATAGTGCGGTAGGAAGCTGCTGTCTCCTGATCGCTCAGTGCGTTGACCTCTGATTCCCCGGCAATAAATTGATTCGATTTACCCGATATTCCCGCAGGATTCAGCGGGTCGAACCCGGGAAGGTAGCCGAGATCCAAAAGCTCCCGGGATCCGGTAAGCTGCAGATGAACTTCTCTTGCAGTTTCTTTAAGGTATTGTAAAGCTTTTATTCGGTGGCGGATCAGGACCGCCGACCGCTCCGCCAGCATGGCATCCCAGTAATCAAGCTGGGATGGATCGGTCCGGCGCTCCGCAATCAGCTTCAGCAGTGCGTTGCGCCGGGTCAGGATCTGTTTCTGTTCGGAAAGGGCTCTGGCGTATCCCGGTACAGACTGGGAGAGCATGATATTGAGGTACCGTCTCCGCTCATCGGGAGAACCTTCCAGAATTCGTGTCATCTGAGGGAGGAAAAGAACGCAGGGAAAGGTCCCGATGGCTTTCTGTGCGTTAGTTTTTATACCGTCAACAAGTATCTCCTTGCGTGTCCGGCCGCCTTTTTCGGCGTTTTCAAGGATGATGCGGACTTCCATCCGGTGGGTACTGCCGTCACGCTCAAACTCCGTGATCATGCGTGCAACGGCGATGGGATCATCCAAAACATTGAAATGGATCAGCTGTCTGTCGGCAGAGGCCAGCGGACTTGAAAAGGATGCGCAGTAAAATAATGCTTCGAGCAGAGATGTTTTTCCCTGAGCATTTCCGCCGGATAACAAAAGAATCCGCCTTGGTATGTCAGTGTCCAGGCGGAGGTAGGATCGGAAATTACTCAGGGAAAGGTGCTTGAGGATCACAAATCAGGCTTCAGTGTCTTGTTTTTCACCGGCAGCTGCAGCGGGTGCGGCGGGATCTGCCTCTTGGCTTTCAGCATTTTCTTCGGATTCCTGATCGGTCTCTTCAGATGGCTTAAAGATCTCGGTAGCGCGGTCAATGTAGCAGATGCCTTCCAGATGATCGATCTCATGCTGAAAAATCCGGGCAAGCCAGCCGGAGGCATTGATTTTCAGCGGACGTCCGAATACGCTCAATCCTTTGACCTTGATCGATTCATTGCGTTCTACATTGCCAACGTAACCGGGAATGGAAAGACAGCCTTCACTGCCTGTCACTGTTTCTTCAGAGCGCCAGATAATTTCAGGGTTGATAACTTTGTAGGTCTTCATGTGTGAATCTTCAACACTGTCGTCCTCAGGATATTCAACAACGATCATGCGGATGGATTCACCGACCTGCGGCGCAGCCAGGCCGACTCCGCCGGAATCCCGGAGCGTTTCCACCATATCATCAGCCAGCAGGCGGATGTCGCGGTCGATTTGGTTAATTTTATGTGCTTTTCTGCGTAAAACAGGATCACCGATTTGAACGATGTCTAAAATCATATTTATACTCCTTCGCTTCTATTTTACCTCATAATAGTTTTCAGTGGACAGTTGCCTGTTTTCAGTTATGAAAAACAGGACGAATTCCGTCCTGTTTTGATTTGCTGAAGCTGTTCAGAACCGGGCAGCGCGGCAAAGGATCCGGCACCGCGTGCCCTGTTCTGAATGCACTCTGACTATTTTTCGTCAGTGACACCGCTGAAGGCATTGACTGTATTATTCATGATGAAATCAGCGGATGGTTCGCCTGTACCCTGATTTGCGAAATCACCGGGAAAGCCGCCGGGTCCGCCCATCGGGGGCATTCCGCCCGGGCCTCCGGGAAAACCGCCATCAGGGGGCATTGGAGGCCTTTGGCCGGTATCTCCCGGGAAACTTCCATCAGGAGACATTGGAGGCTGCCCTTCCGGGCCTCCGGGGAAGCCGCCGCGTCCGTTCGGACCGCCTCTGCCGCGTCCCATCAGGTCAAACAATTCCCGCAAATCGGTGAAGGCAGCGATCTGTTCCGCAGTTGCTTCAGATTCTGGATTCCGTTCCTTCACGATGGCAAGGATCTCTTTAGCCGCGTCAAGTGTAATGGAAATTGACCGGTCATCGTTCATCGTAAAGCCCTCGATACTCATGAATTCCGCTTCGGGACCACCCGGGAAGCCGCCGCGTCCGCCGGGACCGAAACCGCGTACTTCGGTGCCGGTAAAAACCTGGCGGACCGCACCGCTGAAGCCGGTGATCGTTGAAATGTCATAAAGTCCGTCTATTTCACCGCCTTCCACGTTGCCGCCGACATAAACGTTGTAAATTTCTCCGGCTTTGAATTCAGGAGAGCTGACAACGGCACCGCGGTAACCGCGGTTATAGGAACCGGTCGTTTCATCCTTGTCCGGGTCATAAGCAAAAATGACATTGCCATCAGAATCAGTGACGATAATTGCTTCATCCGGGGCCTGATCAGATGCAAACTGCAGGTTCATGGTGATCTGTCTGGAGTTCGTTTCCGGCCAGTCCATTGTGGAACCGGTGGCAACGACATAACCGCCGTTGATATAAGAACCCCGGTCGCTGTCCAGACCGGAATCGGACTGTGGTTTTGCCGCGGAGATCACCACACCGCCGTTGATGACAAGATAACCATTGGAATCAACTCCGTCTCCTTCAGTACCGAGACCGGCAACGATGTGCAGTTCACCGCCGTTGACGGTGAGAACGGAAACACCGTCTTCATTGACGTTCATGCCGTCATCCTGAGACTGGATGTTGACCTTTCCTCCGTTGATAGTGAGATGCAGTTCGGAATTCATACCTTCAAAACCTGAGTATACATTCAACACACCGTTGTCTTTTTCCTGCCCGTCAATGAGCATAGACCGGAAGGAATAAAAGGTCCCGTCGATCTTGCGCTGTTTTTTCTGTACCTTTACCTCATCTGTGGAATTCTCATCCTTGTATTTGGTTTTCAGCATGCGGTAAATGTTGGTGCCGGTGAAATTGTTTACACTGTCATCAGCGAGGATCACTTTTGCGCCGGCATCGCTGATATCGACTTCCGGACCGTGGCTTTCACGCTCTTCCCAGGTGTTGTCGGCTTCATAGACACTGTAAAAGACCAGTGCCGGAGCGACATCACAGGTCACATCCACACCGTTCAGGATCAGCGTGACTTTCGCGTTTTCGTCTGCAAAGGTATCATCCTGATCACCGAGATCGATCCAGATCTGTCCTTTCCATGTGCCGGATAATTCATAGGTGCCGGGCTGGGAGATATGAAGCACCGGATTGTTCCAGGCTTCCTCTTCACTGTGCATCATATGTGTCGGTACTTCATTCCCCTGGATCGGAAGGTTCGCCCAGATGTATTGGCTGTATTCTTCGACAGGATAATAATATACCCATTCCCACTCATCATCGTAGAAGGCCGCTTTGTATCCGTCTGCGTTGACTTCCGGATAGTAGACGATATCGTGGGCGATATAGACCGCATCCTCACCGGAGGGTTTGGTCCCGGTATAATATTCCGCGGGCGCGTTTTTCACCTCATCATGCACAACCGTGGGGTCGGCATGCCAGGCGTAATCATATTCCGGGACTGCATTGCCGTCCAGCATGGCATTCCCGCTTGACAGGATAAGTGTGTGTACTGTATCATCCGCTGAAACAGCGGTCAGGCTGCAGAGAACAGCAGCTGCGGTGAGAAATAAGATACACAGTTTTCTGCTCAAATTCATTTTTTGTCTCCATATATTTTTTTGTGTATTTATCGGGAAAGAAGCTCCGGTCATCGGAGCTTTGTTTTCCCCATCAGTAAAGTATAACCGGCTAACCTTAGAAATGGCTTAGAATTATTCTCAGAGAATAATTATTTCAGCCTCATTGTCGTGGAAATGATATAATGTTATCTGCTTATCAATAAAAAACAAGGTGTTATCTATGATCGTCAGAAACAGTACATACTCCGACTTTCCGGAGATCATGAAAATTTATGTTTACGCACGGGAGCTGATGAAGAAAAACGGCAATCCGACGCAGTGGGGAGATAAATTTCCGCGGGAGGAAAAGGTTATTGGAGATATTGAAAAAGGCACCGGTTATGTGATCGAGGAAAACGGTGAGTTCTGTGGTGTATTTGCCTTTATTATCGGACCGGACCCGACGTACAGCGTTATCGAGGATGGCGCCTGGCTCAATGACACCGATGAATACGGAACCATCCACCGCATTGCCACCGGCGGAAAATATCATGGCGTGTTTGATGCCTGTATAAATTACTGTGCGGGGAGGATCAATAACCTGCGCATAGATACCCATCCGGACAATGCAGCCATGCTGCATCTTATCACCAGCCGGGGGTTTCAGCGCTGCGGTATTATCTATACGGAGGATGATCACACACAGCGCATCGCTTTTCAGCGCTGTAAGTGAAAGGTTAAAAACGGTGCCGGTCATCCTGTACTGTATACGGGATAACCGGCACTGTTTATTTTTGCATCTCTTAAGGATCGGGTGACGCCGCACCAACGTGCCTGTCACCCGGCTCCGTTCGGATTAAATCGCAGAAAGGATCTTGCCTTTCAGTTCATCAAGAGAAACACGTTCCTGCGCCATGGTGTCGCGTTCGCGGACCGTGACGGTATTGTCTTCCAGTGTCTGGTAGTCGACAGTGATGCAGAACGGGGTGCCGATCTCATCCTGGTAGAAGTAGCGTTTGCCGATGTTGCCGCGGTCATCCCAGACGACGCCCATCTTTTCAGCCAGCATATCATAGACACCGCGGGCTTTTTCAACGATTTCCGACTTGTTTTTGACCAGCGGGAACACAGCGGCTTTATACGGAGCCAGGTTCGGTTTGAAGCGCATGACGACACGCTTATTTTCCTCATCTTCCCAGTAAGCGTCGCAGAGCGCCATCAGCAGCAGACGGTTGACACCCACCGCCGGTTCAATGACGTGCGGGACAAATTTGTGCTGATGATCCTGCGGATCCTGATAGGAAAGGTCCTTGCCGGAATGATCGATGTGCTGCTGCAGGTCATAATTGGTCCGGTAAGCGATGCCCCACAGTTCCTTGAAGCCGAACGGGAATTCATACTCAAGATCATAGGTATCCCTGGAGTAGAAGGAACGTTCCTGATCCGAGTGGCGGCGCCAGCGGAGCTTGTCGGCGTTGATGCCCAGGGTCTTGTTTACAAAGTGATACATGGCATCCTGCCAGGACTTGAAGAGCGGTTCCCATTCTGTCTTTTCAGGATCAAAGAAGTATTCGATCTCAGCCTGTTCGAATTCCAGCGTGCGGAAGATGAACTGGCCGGTCGTGATCTCGTTGCGGAAGCTCTTCCCGATCTGACCGACACCGAAGGGCAGCTGGATGCGGGTGGAGTTGATGATATTGTTGAAGTTGGTGAAGATGCCCTGAGCAGTTTCTCCGCGCAGGTAAACCGGCATCTTTTCGCCTTCAACCACACCGATTGCGGTCTGGAACATGATGTTGAAGGCTTTCGGCGGGAAAACTTCATTCCCTTCCGGTGTGGTGACGTGGTGCTCTTCGATATAAGCACCGATCTCATCCAGCCCCATACCGTCCACCTGGATGCGTTCAACTTCCGGATGCTTATCCAGCCACTGTTCGATCAGATGATCGGCGCGGTAGCGTTTGTGGGTGACTTTGTCTTCGACAAGCGGATCATTGAATGCGGTCACATGACCGGAGGCGACCCATGTTTCCGGGTGCAGCAGGATCTGTGAGTCGATCCCGACCATATCTTCACGGGTGGTGATCATCTCATGCCACCACAGGTTGCGGATGTTCCGCAGCAGCTCGGCACCCAGCGGACCGTAATCATAGGAGCTGGTCAGCCCGCCGTAAATTTCAGAAGTCGGATAAACAAACCCCCGTCGTTTGGACAGGGCGGCGATTTTTTCAAGTGTTACTGTATTATTCTGTTCCATAGGATTTCCCTCAGTTATAAACTCCCTTCATTTTATCACAAACAATTCCTTCAGTCTGCTCTTTCTAAACACTTCATTATCCGATTCAGGTGAATTATAATTATCCGGGGACTCAGAATGAAATATTTTTAACAGCAGAAGGGAAGATACATCTGATGGATAGTGAGGAAAAAATGAAGACGGCTATTGTTTATTATTCTATGTCGGGGAACTGTGAGTTTGCGGCGGGGAAAATCGCCGCGGAACTGGGAGCGGATGTGATCCGGCTGGAACCGGAGAAGTCTTATCCGGATTCGGGGTTCCGTAAGTTTTTCTGGGGCGGCAAGAGCGCTGTGATGGGTGAAATGCCGAAGCTCAAACCGTACAGCTTTGACGGAAAAAAATATGAGCGGGTGATCTTCGGTTTTCCGGTATGGGCATCCAACCCGACGCCTCCGATCCGGACGTTCATCCATGAAAACAGGGATGAACTTCGCGGGAAGCGGTTTGCGGCGTTTGCCTGCTGCAGCGGCGGCGGTGCGGATAAAGCGCTGGATAAACTGAAGAAGCTGCTGGAGGCCGATTCTTTTGAAGCGGAACTGGTCCTGATCGATCCCAAAGACAAACCGAATTCGGAAAACGAAGCGTTCATCAAAGGCTTTTGCAGAAAATTGGAAAATTGAAAAATCACAGGATATTCCTGATTTTAAAGAACCGGTTTCATCTCTTGAAAAACAAGTGTTTCCATTGTAAAATATATATGTCGGTATGAGGTCTGCCGAAGTGACAGTCCAAACTATCAATAAAAGCTTTATCGAAGGAAGACCTTCGCTGAATAACAAAGGAGAAAAACAACATGAAAATCGAATCAGGTTTACTTTATTCAAAAAATGATGAATGGGTCCGCATTGAAGGGGACACCGCTGTTATCGGCATCACCGATTATGCCCAGAGCCAGCTTTCCGATATCGTGTTCGCGGAAGTGAGCATCGGGGAAGGCGAAGATGTGGAAGCGGGTGACTGCATCGGCACTGTTGAATCCGTCAAGGCAGCTTCCGATATCTACACTCCGGTCTCCGGCACCATTGCCGACATCAATGAAGCGATCGCGGAAGAACCTGAACTCATCAACAAGGATGCCTTTGCTGCCTGGTTCGTTAAGGTGACTCTCGACGGTGATGTGGATGTATCCGAGCTGATGGATGCCGTTGAATACGAACAATACTGTGCCGAACGGGAGCATTAATGTTTATTCCTCATACTGAATCTGAACGGGAGGAAATGCTGAGGTCCATCGGCGTGGAGAAGATCGAAGATCTTTTCGCCGCAATTCCTGAACAGCACCGCTTCCCGAAGCTTGGCATGCTCCACGGTATGACAGAAATGGAAGCCTCCGCTCAGCTTAAGGAGATGGCGGAAGCGAACCTTTCCCTTACCAACGCGGTAAGTTTTCTCGGAGCTGGCGCCTACTATCATTACATTCCCGCTGCCATTGACAGTCTGATCAGCCGCGGGGAGTTTTATACCGCCTATACCCCTTACCAGCCGGAAATTTCCCAGGGAACGCTGCAGGGTATCTTTGAATACCAGAGCCTTATTGCCCGTCTGACCGGCATGGATGCTGCCAATGCCTCCCATTATGACGGCGCTACAGCCTGTGCGGAAGCCGGGATCCTGGCTTATCACCAGTTCCGCGGCAAGCGAAAGGAGATCCTCGTTTCTCCCGGACTTCATCCTCACTATCAGGCCGTAATGCGCACCTACCTCAGCGATTTTGACGGCATGTACATGATCTCCCCGACCTTCAACAGCCTGGAGGATGTCAATCCGCAGAAGCTGATCGATGCGGTGGACGAAAATACAGCTATGGTCATTGTCCAGTATCCGGATTTCTTCGGTCAGATCTTTGACTTTACCGAACTCGCGGAAGCCTGCCATGCGAAGGGCGCCCTGCTTTGCGTCTGTGTCAATCCCATTGCGCTGGGTCTGCTGAAGGCACCGGGAGCGATGGGCGCCGATGTGGTCGTCGGTGAAGGCCAGCCGCTGGGCATCCCCCTTTCCTATGGCGGCCCTTATCTTGGGATTTTTGCCGTAAAAAAGGAACTGATCCGCAAGGTCTCCGGCCGGATCGTCGGTCAGACTGTTGACAACCGCGGACAGAAGAGCTATGTACTGACACTGACCGCCCGTGAACAGCATATCCGCCGCGAAAAGGCAACCTCCAATATCTGCTCCAATCAGGGACTGAATGCCCTGACCGCCGCGATCTACCTCAGCTTACTCGGTAAGGAAGGTTTGAAGGAAGTCGCTTCCCTGTGCTATAACAAAGCCCATTATGCCGCTGAAAAGATCAGCGGGCTGAAAGGCTTTGAAGTGCTCAATCCGGGGCCGTTCTTCCATGAATTTGTGGTCAAATGTCCGAAACCAATCGATGAGTTGCAGGAGCATTTGCTTGAGCATGGGATCCTGGGCGGTTATGACCTCTCCGGTTCCTATCCGATTTTCGAAAACTGCCTGCTGATCGCGGTTACCGAAATGAACTCCAAACAGGATATTGATGATCTCTGTCTGGTTTTGAAGGGAGGACATCATCACCATGAGCACTAAAGCGATTACCGGAAACGAACAAAAGACGATTTTTGAACTCTCTTCCGCCGGACGCCGCGGGATGCGCTATCCGAAATGCGATGTTCCCGAAACCGAACTGCTTGAGGGACTTCTTCGTGACGAGCTTCCGATGCCGGAGCTTTCCGAAGCGGATGTGGTCCGCCATTTCACCAACCTTTCCGAGTTGAATTACTCGCTGGACAACGGTTTCTATCCGCTCGGTTCCTGTACGATGAAATACAACCCGAAGATCGATGAAAAGCTCAGCCGTCTGGATGGTTTTATGAATATCCATCCGCTGCAGCCGATCGAAACCGTTCAGGGTTCGCTGCTGCTGATGTATGAACTGCAGGGAATGCTCCAGCGCATCAGCGGTATGGATGCCTGCACGCTGACACCCGCTGCCGGTGCGCATGGTGAATTCAGTGGTGTCAAGACCATCGCTGCCTGGCATGAAGCACAGGGACATGATAAGCGCAAGGTCATGCTTATCCCGGACAGTGCCCACGGGACGAATCCGGCGACCTCTGCCATGAGCGGTCTGATCGTTAAACCGGTCCCGACTGACGGACGCGGCAACATTGATCTGGAAAAACTGGCTCCGTTATGCAATGATGAGCTTGCCGGTATCATGATCACCAATCCGAATACCCTCGGGCTTTTTGATGAACACATCGTTGAAGTCAACGAGATGGTCCATAAAGCCGGCGGTCTGGTTTACGGCGACGGTGCAAACATGAACGCGCTGCTTGGTATCGCCCGCCCGGGCGATCTCGGCTTTGATGTAATGCACTTCAACCTGCACAAGACCTTCGCTACCCCGCATGGCGGTGGCGGTCCGGGTTCCGGCCCGATTTGTGCAAAAGCTTTTCTTGCTGATTACATTCCCGGTCCTGTCGCCTGTGTGCTGGAAGAGGAAACCGATGAACTTCCCCCGCTTTACGGGCTGAAGATGCCGGAAGAAAGCATGGGACAGGTCCGCTCCTTCTGGGGGCATTTCGGCGTGATGGTCAAGGCTTATGTCTACATCCTGATGGAAGGTGAAGAAGGTCTGCGCCGCGTGAGTGAATATGCTACATTGAACGCTAATTACCTGATGGCTTCGCTGAAAAAGGTTTATCCGCTTCCCTTCGATCGTCCGTGCATGCACGAGTTCGTGTTGGAAGGCAAACTGCCTGATGCACCGGAGGTACGTGCGCTGGATATCGCTAAACGTCTGATGGATTATAAATTCCATCCGCCCACGAATTATTTCCCGCTCATCGTCCACGAAGCATTGATGATCGAGCCCACCGAGACTGAAAATAAACAGGTTCTCGATGCGTTTATTGATGCCATGCTGGCAATTGCCAAAGAAGCCGGAGAGGATCCGCAGCTTCTTCATGACGCTCCGCTGACGACACCTTTCGGCCGTATGGACGAGGTCAAAGCTGCAAAAGATCTGATCATTACGGAATAAAGGCGTTTCACATTCTAAAGCCGGGGCTGCCGCAAATTATAATTTTGAAAAGCCATCGGGAGGGAGTGCTTCGCAGGGACGCGGAATAAACGTCTGCGGGAAGTTCTCCCGCCGGCACCGCCCGCCATTGCGGAGCATTTGCTTTTGATGGTATTTCTGAAAAAAGCTGTCGTACACTATAAAAGATGTGCGGCAGCTCCTTATTCAGATCGGAGCACAAGGGGGACCGGCATTTTGCCGCGGTAAAGCCCGCACGAAAGGCCTGTCACCGGTGCTGTGTTACCCTGTCCTGAACAGAAACGAAAAAAACTTTATCGTAACAAAATAGCGCAAAATTACGGAAAAAATAAAAAACCGTGTATAATAAAAGCTTGTGAGCTGCCAGCATAGCTCAGTTGGTAGAGCAGGCGTTTCGTAAACGTCAGGTCATGAGTTCGAGTCTCATTGTTGGCTCATAAAAAACGGACAGGATCGTTCGTTTTTTTTGTTAAGAAAACACTGATTATTGGCTGTCAAAAAGAAAATAAGTCAAAGCAACCTGTTCTGTTGACTCAAAATGAGTCAACGAAAACAGGTCACTTTGACTCAAACTGAATAAATCAACATTTCCTTAAATAAAACCTGATATACGCAGCACCTCGGGAAATATAACGCCGGAGGGCAATTCCCTGTTTGATCAGAATTCACTTTTATTTCGGCATATTCGTCGAAAAATAGCATAATTCGGATGGCTGCCGTTATTACAGACGACATTACAGCTTTAAACCGGTTCGTGACTTCATCCGCTTTTTTGTTCCGATTTTGGATGTTGGACGTATAATAATTAGATTGCAGGATAATGAATCTGCGGGAGGAAGAAGATGAAAATCAACCGTGTCAGTGGGATCCAGCCGGATGA
>CACYHU010000079.1 GCA_902774215.1 uncultured Chloroflexota bacterium | reverse complement strand
AACTCTTGGAAAAACCGGCAATCAGATGCAATCAGCCCGAAATAAAAGACAGCGGCTCTGATGCCGCAAAGGCAAAGCTCGGCGGACAGGAAAACACCGGCGAAAAGCTTTCTGCTGCTTCGCCATTCGATTCGCTGGATTCTTTATTTGTTGACAGTGCCTCATCACTCGCTTCACCTTCCTCACTGAATGAACCTGCCGCTTTTTCCGCCCAGCGGGCACTCTCCGCGCTTGACGGCTCAGGACAATGTGGAAAGCGGAAAGCAAAAGCACACGGGGACAGACACACTGCTGACGCGAAGCCGGCACAGAGAACAGAAATCCCCGAAGCTCCGAAAACTCCGGACAGACGAATCGAAGAAAGCATAACCAAATCAGAAAACACGGAACATGAAGAAACACCCGGAGACTTTCCCGATCAGGACCGGTCACCCGAAATTCCGTATCCGGGTCCAATACCTGAAACGGTAAGAATCATGCAAAATGTTTTCAGGAGAAGCGAATCAAACGGAGACGGGACGCTGTCCTTCACAATTGATGAAATGCGCGTCCTCGCGGAAGACCCGATCTTCGCGGATATGGAACCGAGCCTTGCGGCTGATATACGCAATGCGCTTGCCGAATTGGACAGTGGATAAATCCCTGCTGCTGCCTGCTGCTTGCTGTAATACGCTTGACTAAGGCCGGTTTAAAGGCAAAAAGAAAAGACCTTGCCAAGCTGTTTATTAAACTTAACAAGATCTTTTTTATTCTTTGCTGAAACCTCACCTGCTGACCTGTGGCATTATTCATAAATAATGCTCAGTTATCAGGTGTTATCATTTTCCTTATACCCCGCATAAATACGGCATTTTTAGGCTTTGTCAATTATTCCCACTCAATGGTACCGGTCGGTTTCGGGGTCAGGTCATACAAGACGCGGTTGACACCCGGAACTTCGGAAGTAATTCGGGCAACGATTTTCCCGAGCAGATCATAGGGAATCGGTTCGATCGTGGCAGTCATGGCGTCAATGGTGTTGACAGCACGGATAACAACGAAGTTCTCGAAAGAACGCAGGTTGTTTTTCAAACCGACGGACTTGCAGTCCGGGACGATGGTGAAATACTGCCATACTTTTCCCTGGAGCCCCGCATTTGCGAACTCTTCCCGCAGGATCGCATCTGATTCACGGACCAGTTCGAGACGTTCGCGGGTGATAGCGCCGGTGCAGCGCACACCCAGACCCGGTCCCGGGAAGGGCTGTCTGTAGACCATGCTGTCAGGAAGGCCAAGCGTTTTGCCGACCATACGGACCTCGTCCTTGAAGAGCAGCTTCAGCGGTTCTACAAGACCTTCAAAATGGATATCCTCCGGTAATCCGCCAACGTTGTGATGGGATTTCACCGGACCGGATTCCAGAATATCCGGGTAAATCGTCCCCTGGGCAAGAAATTCGATACCTTCCAGCTTGCGGGCTTCTTCTTCAAAGACACGGATGAATTCCTCACCGATGATCTTGCGCTTGCGTTCCGGTTCTGCGACGCCTGCCAGTTTATCAAGGAAGCGGTCGACTGCGTCTATATAAATCAGATTTGCATCCATCTGATTGCGGAAGACTTCAATGACCTGTTCCGGTTCACCTTTGCGCAGCAGTCCATGATTGACATGGACACAGACCAGATTTTTTCCGATCGCTTTGATCAATAAAGCTGCTACCACGGAAGAATCTACTCCCCCGGAAAGGGCCAGCAGCACACGTTTATTTCCAACCTGTGCCTTGATTGCCGCAATTTGTTCATCGATAAAAGCCTCAGCCAATGCTTCAGTTGTAATACGTTCCATTGTGTCAGGTCGTACGTCTGCCATTATATTATTCTCCTGTAAATGGATTTGAACTTCTTATTGCGGAAATTTTATCAGGAAAGGACAATTGCAGAAAGAATTGATGATTAGCATGTTACAACTCAGCTGTCTCAGATGTTTGGCGGCTGCGGTTTTGCTTTGAATAATTTACAACATGAAAGTTAGCTTGTGTTGTATACTAAAACAGATGAAAAAGATTCGGAAATTCTCAGGTAATTCACAAGCCTGTTTTGGTATATCGCTGTTTTTGCTGACAGTCATACTTTGCGCTGTTATTCTCCTTCGGACAGCGTATTTGCTTTTCCATACGACAGGAATTTTTTTCTGGAAGGTTTTCTATCAGCGCGGATTGCCTCTGGTTATCATAGGATCCGCCGCTTGTCTAATTCTCTGCGGAACTATTCTTTACAGCTTCCGGAAATGCATGCAGGCAGCACTGAAAACAGATCGTAAAAAATGGACCGTTACCGCAGTCCTGCTCCTGGTCGGGATCGTTATCGGTGCCTTCGTAAGCAGGACCCGCCTTGGGCTTGAAAAGGAAAATGCCTTCTGGGGAAAGCCCACTGTGGCATTGCTGGAATGGCATATTCTTCTTGCTTTTCTGGTCTGTCTGGCGTGGTTCTGTGCGGATCATTTCACTCCGGGTATTTCCGATAAAATCAAAGGCTGGCTGCCGCTGATCATCTGGCTCTCTGCTGTCGTTGTCTGGACTGCGATACCGAATCAGCACGGTTTCTTTTCTCCGGCAGGACGCGCCCCTAATTTTGAGACCTATCCTTTTTCAGACGGGTCCTTTTACGGTCATTATGCCAGGGCAGCTGCTGCAGGAATGGGATTTAAAGGAAATGATATTCCGCCCCGCCCGCTGTATATCGCTTTTCTGACCGGGCTGCATCTGCTTTCTGATAACCAATATGACCGTATCATCTTCTTCCAGACGCTGGTTCTCGGTTTGCTGCCGGTGTTTGTTTATTTATGCGGACGTGATCTGCACTCATATGAGGCAGGGATCGCGGCTTCACTGTTGGTTATCCTGCGGGAGACCCATTCTATTATAGCGGCGCCTTTTGGGCATAATGTCTCGACAACCAAGTATTTTTTTGCTGATCTTCCGACAGCACTGGTCTGTGCAGCTTATATCTGGCTGGTGATCCGCTGGCAGAAAGCCGCTGCTGATCAAAAAGCTTCTCGCTGGGCATTTGCGGCCGGGTGCGCTTTGGGTGCAATGGTGCTGATCCGGACACAGTGTTTTTTCATGATCCTGATGCTTTTCTTCCCTTTGATGCCGGTACTCCGCAAATCACCGGGAAAAGGTTTGAAACAGTTATTGCTTTTTGTCCTTGCGCTGTGCATCTGTATTGCGCCCTGGCTTCTGCGTTCACATCGCATTACCGGACAGTTCGTCTTTGACCATCCGATGACGCAGACCGCGGAGATGGCGCGGAGTTATAACTTTGACGGTGAAGATCTTTCTCAGCTGCCCGGAGAAAATGACGGCGATTATACGCAGAGAATGACAGCGTTTATCGCTTCTTCCATGCGGAAACATTTTCCCGCCGCAGCCTCTTTTATCACAGCTCATTTTCTTAACAGTGAGATCAGCAATTTCCGCCTGTTCCCGCTGCGGGATCATCTGAATGATCCGAAAGAATTGCTGAACAGCACGGAGGCTTATTGGGAACTGCTGGATAATGATGATCTCACCTCATATAATCTGGTCTTTTTCGGTCTTGGTTTTCTGATTTGGGCTTTTGGCGCCGGCGCTGCCTTTCAGCGCAGTTCCCATGCCGGTTTTATACCTCTTGCTGCCATAACCGTATTTAACTTCAGTACTGCCATGGGCCGCTATTCGGCGGGACGTTATCTGATCCCGACTGACTGGGTCATGATGCTTTATTTAGCCATTGGTCTTGCGGATCTTCTTTCTGTGCTATACCGTTTCTGCGGCGGAAACGATCCTCTTCAAACCGGACAGCGTGATAACATTCCACCTTATGCCGGAACCTTCTTATTTATTTTGCTGGCCGCAGCCGCGATCCCTTTGGCTGACCGGGTGATCCCGCAGAGGTTTGTTCAGGATGCTCCCGCGGTTGTTAAAGAAAAAACCGGCGCAATGACGATGCAGTGTCCTGCAGAGGATCAACTGTACCTGCATGCAATCGCGGTATATCCTCGTTTTTATGCGGCTGGTGAAGGAGAACCGGAAAGTGCCAAACAGGGTTATGGAGTGACTGATCATGGACGTCTGATATTTCTTACCCTGGCTCCGGGAGATTTTGGGACGATGGAAATGCCCTTGGAAACATCTCCTGATTATTTGCCTGATGGGTCTGAAGTCTGGCTCAGCGCCTGTGTAAATGGCGCCACATCGCTTGTCGAAACGCTTATTGTAGAAAATGGCGGTGAATACCATGCTTTCGGAATTTTCTCAATGGAATGAAGAATACTATAAGATGATGTATTATATCAATAATTTTTGAGAACTTTTTGAAGAGCGTTGATAATTGACTGTTTTCGAAAGAGACAGAAAGCTGCTTATGAATCAATCAGGCCGCTGTATAAAAAATAGCGGCCTGATTGATTGTTCTGTTCAGAGGACGATATCCATGTTATCAACAGCGGCGGTCAGGTTTGGGAAAATTGACCGGGCTGCATCAGATGCGTTTTTACGTAAAGACATTGTTGTATAGGCTCCTGCACCGAAGTGGGTAAGTACCATTTGCCTTACTTCTGCCTCAATGGCCAATTGGGCGCAGATCTCCGGTTCCATATGCGGAGCATTTTCTTTCCCTTTAACTGTTCCCGGCAGCGCTCCGCATTCCGCGATCACAAGGTCTGCGCCGCCTGCCAGCTTCACTGCATTCCCGCAATAACCGGTATCGCTGAGATAAGTTACTGTTTTTCCTTCGATTCCCAGACGATAACCGTGTGTAGGAACAGGATGAAGGATCGGCAAAGTGGTTATTTCGAAAGGAAGATCTGCATCTGCCAGTTCGTCGGTGTCAAGCAATTTGCTTCCGTCAGGTACCATTTTTGTCCATGGGTTGGTGTATGGCGGGCGGACAAGTTCTTCAAAAGCCTGCTTTTGTCCTGCAGGTACAACGATCGTTAGCGGAAGCTGAAATTGCAGGTAATCCAGCGTATGGAGCCCTATCGTGTGGTCCAGATGCATATGCGAAATCAATAGATATGTGGGTTTTGAAAAATCAATCAGAGACTTTGCTCTGCGTATCCCATATCCTGCATCCAAAATGATTGAAAAATTCTGTGTACGGATCAAAGTACACATGGTCTGACCGTTTTCGGTATCAAACCAGCCATTGGTTCCGAGGGTTGTTACGATCATACTTACACCTTCTTTGTTATCAGCTGCCTTTCTATTCTATTTTACCCCCGTCATCCCTGTAAAATAAAGAAACTAATTCAGAAGGCCGGCCATTTTCTCGGAGGCAAGCACTGAATCTTTCTGCCGGATCGCATCCAGGATCTGCTGGTAGGTTTCAATTGTCCGGGCAATCTTTTCTTCGGTCATCTCAGCGTGTTCAGCCTTTTTTCTGCTTGTTTCCTCAAGGGATTCAAAAAGACTGATAAGGATATTATTGCCGCAGATTTTGCCAAGGGCAATATGGAAAAGATGACCATTCTGTTTCCAGTTTTCCTTTGCTTTGCTGATGGCAGATTCCATCTTTTTGATGTCTCCGCCGCCGGCATTTTCAGCCGCATAAGCTGCCAGCAGTGGCTCAAGTATCTGCCGCGCTTCAACAATGTCATTGATACTTTCCGGGTTGTTGAGCGTATCAGCCAGATGGTTGTTGTTGATGCAGGCAATCGCATTATCTGCGACATAGGTTCCTATGCCGGGGCTGGAAAATAAAACGCCGGACATCTGAAGATTCGTAATGGCTTCACGTATGGATCCCCGTCCAACCTGGAAAATAGAGGCAAGCTCATCTTCTGTCGGAACACGGCTTCCTTCTGCCCATTCACCACTCAAAATGGCCTGTTCAATCTGCTCTGAGATTGTCTCGTAATATTTTTTCTTTGAAATTGGTTTAATCATATGTCAGTTTTTGGTACTGTACAACCTCCTGTTCGAGAAATTACTGTATTTTTCTATTTTACAACAATTGTTCATAAAATAAAATAATTTCATAAAACTTATTATTAATTAAATTATTTCATTCGTTTTTATTACGATGCTAGTTAACATATGTATGTTATAAAATACAAAAGTATACAAACAGTATGTTGTTCGTGTATTATTTGGCGGATCTGTTTGAAAATTAAAAAACCAATTCGTCCATAATAGAAAAGAACACGATCTTTCTGACCGTGTTCTTATGGTTTTTTATAACAAATTACCGGCTTAGATCATTGATTCTTCCCACATGGAAGGCGGTTCGATTCCCAGTATCTTTGCGACTGTCGCAGCGCAGTTGGCCAGACCGAAGTGACCGTCTTTGATCTCATAGCGGGTATCCTTGTCATAGATAATGAAAGGAACCGGGTTCAGAGAGTGGGAAGTCTTTGGGGAAATGGCTCCGGTTTTCTTGTTGCGTTCGATCATATCATCTGCGTTGCCATGGTCGGCAGTAACGATCAGGGTGAAGTCATAATGTTCCATGGCTTTGATGATTCTGGAGAGACCGAGGTCAACGGATTCTACACCGATCCGGGTGGAAACCAGGCTGCCGGTATGTCCGACCATGTCTCCGTTCGGGTAGTTGCAGCGGATAAAACCGTATTCGCCGGATTCAATGGCTTCAAGTACTTTGTCAGTCACTTCGGCTGATTTCATCCAGGGACGCTGATCAAAGGGAACAACATCTGAGGGTACTTCGCAGAATACTTCCAGTTCTTCGGATGTCTTGCCGGATTTATTACCGTTCCAGAAGTAGGTAACATGGCCATATTTCTGAGTTTCGGAAACCGCGTATTGTTTAATGCCATGCTCGACAAGAAGCTGGGACAAAGTATTTTTGATGTCCGGAGGAGCAACCAGGAATTTTTCAGGCAGCTTCAGATCGCCGTCATACTGCAGCATGCCTGCATACAGGACGTGAGGACGGCGGCCGCGGTCGAAGTGATCAAAATCATCATATTCGAATGCCATGCTGATTTCAATGGCGCGGTCTCCGCGGAAGTTGAAGAAGATCACGGAGTCATTGTCTTCGATGGTTCCCACCGGCTGACCGTTTTCAGCAATTACAAATGCCGGAAGGTCCTGGTCGATGACTTCGAATTCCTTACGATAAGTTTCGATGGCTTCTTTGGCTGATGGGAACTGGCGTCCGACACCATGAACATGAGTTTCCCAACCTTCTTTGACCATATTCCAGTTGGCCTGATAGCGGTCCATGGTGATGACCATACGGCCGCCGCCGGAGGCGATGCGGCAGTCAAAGCTGTTATCGCGCTGTGAGCTGAGAAAATCTTCCAGTTCATCGACATACTGCAGTGCGGAAGTAGCCGGAACGTCGCGTCCGTCCAGGAGAATATGAACACAGACCTTGCTTACTCCGTCCTTTTTCGCTTCCGCGATCATAGCCTTCAGGTGGCTGATGTTGGAGTGAACATTTCCATCTGAAAGAAGTCCGATGAAGTGCATAGCGGATTTGTGTTCCACACAGTTGGCTGCCATTTCCTTCCAGGTTTCGGAACGGAACATGGAGCCGCTTTCAATGCTGTCATTTACCAGCTTTGCGCCCTGGGAATAGATTTGGCCGCAGCCAAGGGCATTATGCCCCACTTCGCTGTTGCCCATATCCGCATCACTGGGAAGGCCTACCGCGGTACCATGTGCTTTGATCTGTGTATTGGGGCAGTTTGCCAGCAGCCAATCCAAAGTCGGGGTGTTTGCCTGTTTTACGGCATCGCCTTCAGGATCTTTCCCGAAGCCAACGCCATCCATTACTACAAAAACAAGAGGTTTTTTCATTTCTCCCTCACTATTAATTGATTCGATTCGCGCAATTTGCACTTTATTGCTAAATTATACGCTGATTTTTACGTTTTAAGAGCGCTCAATCAGGATTTACTGAGTTATTTTTGCTTAATTCTGTTGCCCAGCTGTTTTTTGGATTTGCATACGGAAAGAAAATCCATTAAAATAGAATCATGTTTTGTTTCTTATCGAAAGATTACAAGACACATATAGCTCATAAAATATTGCGGAAGTATTATTTGAAGTATATACTCTGCTGAAAAAACAAAAGATTTGTTAATTATTAGAGAGATGGAGGGGGTTATTTTGAAAACGCTGTGTTTTGGTTCACTGAATATTGATAATGTCTATCATGTATCCCACTTTGTCAGCCGGGGGGAAACGCTTGCGGCGAATGCTTTGAATATTTTCAGCGGCGGGAAAGGGCTGAACCAGTCGATTGCTTTGTCAAGGGCCGGGCTGGAGGTCTATCATGCCGGTGCGATCGGAAGCGACGGACAATTTTTACTGGATGAGTTGAAACAGGCCGGGGTCGACACCCGTTATGTCAGAATATTGGATGACACACGGACCGGGCACGCGATCATACAAAAAAGCGAAGACGGGGACAACTGCATTCTGCTCTTTGGCGGTGCCAACCAAAAAATCACGCCGGATCAAATCGATCAGACGCTTGAGAATTTTTCCGAAGGAGATTTATTGGTTGTTCAGAATGAGATCAGTGAACTGGGTTATCTTGTCGGCAGTGCAAAAAAACGCGGTATGCTGGTTGCTTTGAACCCGTCACCGATGGAAGACAGCCTGCTGCCGCTGCTGCCGCTGGTTGACTATCTGATCCTGAATGAGATCGAAGCCGCGCAGTTTCTGCAGCTGGACCAGGCAGCTTATCCGGAATTCATGCTCAGTGAACTGCTGCGGCAGTTCCCGAATGTGACTATTGCACTGACGCTTGGGAAGGATGGTTCCATCTATGCCGGCGGATCACAGCTGATCCGCCAGAATGCCATAATAGTTCAGGCGGTGGATACGACCGCCGCCGGGGATACATTCACCGGTTTTCTCCTTGCAGGACTCATGAAGGGAGACGGTCCCGCCGCGGCGATGAAGTTTGCCGCAGCCGCCTCCGCGATTGCTGTAACCCGCCTCGGAGCGGCTCCGTCAATTCCGATGAGGGATGAAGTTCTTCGTTTTCTTGAAAGCTGAAAGCTTTTGCAGGGATAATTAATGAGACAATGGAAACAGTTTTTTTGACTCATTTCCGGGTCAATAAAAACTGTTCCATTGTCTCAATATTATGATCAGATGCTCAAAATAGCGGATTTCAGGATCCGGATAAATTTTTCACGGTCGACTTTCAGGATCACCAGTGCGTTTGTGAAGGGGAATTGTTTATCGCTGTAAAGATCGGTCACCGTTTTGCCATTGGTGATCGTTCCCCGGGTTTCCACCGCCACACCGGCTTCCTCTCCCGCAAACAGTTCCGGATGTGCGAGATACATCACCGGACAGGAATCATGCATACAGAATCCCTTTACGCCGTATTTCGCAAGAACCTTATAGGAATGCATCAGGATCGCTTTGACGAAGACCGCCGCTTTTGACCCTGTGGCTGCCATTTCATCCAGATCCTCCATTTCAAAATAGGCCTGTGTCGTGACATCCAGACCGCACATCACGATTGGCGCTCCGCAGCGGAAAACGATATCCGCAGCCTGTGGATCGGCGAAAATATTGAATTCGGCAGCCGGAGTGATATTGCCCGGTCCGGCAGAGCCGCCCATCAGTGTGATGGAATGCAGCAGCCCGGGGAGATCCGGATATTTGGTGAAAGCGATGGCAATATTTGTGAGCGGACCGGTCGGTACCAGCCGGAGTTCATGCGGATGTTCTTTCGCGCAGGCGTAGAGCGCATCCCATGCGCTTTCCTGACGAACCTCCATGTTTTTCGGAAGGGGCAGTTCCACATCTCCCAGACCGTTCACGCCATGAACATATTCGGCAGTCACCAGGGGGATACAAAGTGGTTTTTCCGCTCCCCGATAGACCGGGTAGGCCGTTCCCATCAGTTCGTTGATCCGATGTGTATTCAAAAAGGAATTATCCTGGACCGTGTTGCCGCAAACGGTGGAAATTCCCAGCAGGTCGATTTCTTCCAGTTTGTGCGCCAGCATGATCGCCACGGCATCATCGGTGCCGGTATCACAGTCCATCCAGACGGGAATCCTGGTCATTGCTGCACCTCCCCGTAATTCTTGATGGAATCAATCAGATAATTCACAAACACCTCCCGATCCACATCCATCAGACAGGACGCATTGGGCGCTTTTCCGAGGATCCCGTTCCAATCCGGGATCGTGGCGCCTTTGCATAAGTCACCGCAGGTTTCGATCTGCACATAAAAATCGCGGATCGTGAAGATTTCCGGATGGGTGAGAACCATGACCGCGCATGGATCGTGCATGGGGGCGCCTTCATATCCCATCGTCTTGTGAAACTGATAGAAGAATTCCAGCCACTGCCAGACGATATCGCTGACAGGGTTATTTAATGCCCGGATCCTTTCAAAATCTGCCGGTTTGATCAGTGCCTTTTCCGTGACATCGATTCCGGACATCAGAATCGGAACACCGGATTCAAAAACGATTTTTGCCGCTTCCGGGTCAACGAGAATGTTGAATTCAGCCGCAGGTGTCCAGTTCCCGAAAAGAAGACCGCCGCCCATCAGGCTGATGCGTTCAATGCGGTCTTTCAGCTCGGGATGAGCCAGGAGAAAAGCAGCAGTATTGGTGAGAGGCCCGGTGGAGACAATGGTCACCTTTTCCTTACAATTGCGGATAACCTGTGCCCAGAGCTCTATCCCGCTGATGGGTTCCACGTCAAAGGCAGGTTCGGGAAGGGCCGGACCATCCAAACCGGACTCACCATGCACGGTAGGAGCATTCATCTGCTCTGTATTCAGCGGATGATAACAGCCCCTGACGACAGGGGCATGCAAACCGATCAGGGTACAGACACGCAGTGAATTATAGGTCGTTTTTTCAATGGTCTGATTTCCGCCGACCGAGGTAACAGCTAAAATGTCAAATAATCCGCAGCCATGGGCATAGACCCAGGCGATTGCGTCATCATGTCCCGGATCTCCGTCCAGAATGATGGGGATTTTTTTTATTTCAGACATTCTCCTGACTCCTGATTTTTAATTTTTTAATGCGGCCGCAGAGTGCTGCTTTTTGACCTTGTTATTGCGGATAAGTGCAAAAATCACCAGACCGATGATCGTGATCGCATATGGGATCGGTGAGGCAAGGTTCGAATCAAGACCGATCGCGGAGAATTTGATACCGAGAGCCTGGGCAAAACCGAACACCAGCGCTGAGAGCATGCCGCCGAGACATTCACCGCCGCCCATTGCCTGTGCCGCCAGGGCGATGAAGCCGCGTCCGGCGACCATATCCAGCGACCAGCCCTGTGCATACGCCATCGACATAAAGGCGCCGCCAAAGCCGCACATCAGGCCGGAAAAGGCGATCGCGACATATTTGATATTAAGCACCGAGACACCCACAGAAGAGGCCGCGTTCGGATTTTCACCCACAGCCCGGATGTTCAGCCCAAGCGGAGTCTTGTAGAGCATGATGGAGGTCAGCAGGCAGAAGAGAAAGGCGAAATAGGTCAGCAGGTTGTGTCCGGAAATCACTTTCCCGAGGAAAGGAATGCTGCTGATCAGCGGGATGTTGATATCCGGGATACAGAGCGACTTGGTGATGAGACCGGTGGTGGAGGCCATGGGCTTGCCCTCGGTGAGGTTGGTGATGACCTTGCAGAGGAACAGCGTACCGCCTGAGCCCATCATATTTATCGCAATGCCGACGAGGATGATATCCGTTTTCAGTTTGAAAGCGAAAAAGCCCATCAGCAGCGACATCAGCACACCTGTCAGCAGTGCAGCGATCAGACCCCAGAACCAGCTTTTCGTGTAATAACTGACCAGTGAACCGGAAAGAGCCGCGAACATCATCAGCCCTTCAAGACCAATGTTCGCGAAGCCTGCCTTTTCCACAACAATAGCAGCGAGTGTTGCGAAGATGATCGGAGCAGAAATACGAATGATTGACCAGAAAAATTCAGGTGTAGCAAGCATTTTTAATAAGTTAGCCATAATATTATCCCTCCTGCGCCTTCGCAGCATTCTGACGGGCAATTTCTTCCTGTGCAGACTGGACCACCAGCTTCTGCTTATAACCGGAAAGGAACTGTTCCGCAGCGAAAAACAGGAAAATGACTCCCTGTACGATGGAAATCAGCTGTGCGGGGACCTTGGCGTAGGTTGCCATCAGGTCGCAGCCTTTGGAAAGGTAAGCCATAAAGAAGGCTGCCAGCGGGACCATATAGGGATTGTTCCCCGCAAGGATGGCGATAGTGATACCTGTCCAGCCATAACCCGGCAGAGCGGACCAGGAAAACGTGTTATACCGGCCGAGCATCTCTATACCGCCGCCTGCACCGGCCAGAAAACCGCCGACGACCTGCGAGAGGATGATGGTCCCGGCTACATTCATGCCGGAGTATTTGGAGAAATCCTGATTGATACCGATCATACGGATCGCGTATCCCCAGCGTGAGCGGTACATGAAAAGCCCGCAGAGGACTACCGCGATCATCGCTATCACAAAGCCCCATGTGAGCTTTGAACCGCTGAAAATTTTGTTGTCAACGATTGGCGAGATGACGGAAGTTTCCCGGAATGGAAATGACATGATCTGCCCTTTGGACTTATCGGCCAGATAAGTGTTCATCAGGAATTTGATGACATACATGATGATGTAGTTCAGCATCAGTGAACATACCATTTCACTGACGTTCAGTTTTGCTTTCAGGACAGCCGGGATCAGCATGACGATTCCGACTGCCAACCCGCCCAGCAGCACTGCCACTACCGGATGCAGTCCGGCAGGAAGCGGCAGGTAGATGGCAGCCATTGCCGAGACAAATGCTCCGAGCATGATGCCGCCTTCCGCACCCATGTTGAACTGATTTGCGGCGAACATGATGCAGACGGAAAGTCCGGTGAAGGTGGTCGGGATCATCGCTGCGAGGATCTCTGTAAAACGCTTGGCTTCAAAGGATGTGCCCTTTTTCTCGCTCATGCGGAACAACGGACCGATCAGCATCTGTTTCAACGCTTCTTTTGTTGCATTCAGTTTTTCGGCAAAGGTGCTGCCGCCTGAACTGATGAAGATCAGCAGTGCTGCCACCAGCAGGGCAATGCTGATCGCTACAAGAGTCCGGATCAGTGTAAATTTGATCTGACGTTTTTTAGTCATGGCAGACCCTCCTTACTTCTTCCTTGCTTTGATGTTTCAGACCAAGCATATATTCACCCATAATCTCATCCGTCAGATTGGCGGTATCGTCAAAATAAGCGGCGATCTGACCGTTGTGCATGACGATCAGGCTGTCGGAAAGCTCCATTACCTCGTTCAGGTCTGCGGAAACCAGCAGCACCGCGATGCCCGAGCGGGAGAGCTCCACCAGTTTTTTGCGGATGAATTCCGTCGCGCCCACGTCGATGCCGCGGGTAGGCTGATCCGCAATGATCAGTACCGGATCATTGGAGAATTCCCGCGCTACGACAACCTTCTGGATGTTGCCTCCGGACAGCATGCCCACATGCTGTTTTCTGGATTTGCACAGGACGGCATATTCTTTGATCAGTCTGTCAGCTTCCTCATGAATAGCTTTCATATTGAAAAGCGGACCATTGTTGAATCGTTTTTCATTCGACCGATCGGAGATCACATTTTCCTCAATAGAGGCACTGGCTGCGATGCCGTAGATCATACGGTCTTCAGGAACCAGTGAAACGCCGAGATTCCGGATTTGCTGCTGCGGCATACCGAGAATGCTGGTCCCGTTGACAGTGACTGTTCCCGAGTTCGGAATGTTGAAATTAAAGAGCATATCCACAAGCTCTTTCTGACCGTTCCCTTCAACACCCGCGATTCCCAGGATCTCTCCGGCACGGACGTCGAATGAAAGCTTGTCAAGCATTTTCTTGCCCCATTCATTTACATATTCCAGATCGCGGACCTTCAGAATGGTCTGTTTCGGGACAGCCTTATCTTTCTGAACAGTGAGCACCACGTCACGTCCGACCATCAGGCGGGAGATTTCTTCCTTGGTAACATCTTTTGTATAATAAACGCCCATAGAGCGGCCGTTGCGCATGATCGTCAGCCGGTCGGTGATTTCCATGATCTCATTGAGCTTGTGGGAAATGAAGACGATGGTGTAGCCCTGATTTTTCAGGTTCTTCAGCTCAACAAAGAGTTCCGATGTTTCCTGGGTCGTCAGCACAGCTGTGGGTTCGTCCATGATCAGGATCTTTGCCCCGCGGACCAGAGCCTTCAGGATCTCCACCTTCTGCTTCATGCCTACCGGAATATCCATTACTTTCGCTTCCGGTTCAACATGAAGATTGAATTTTTCGGCGTATTCTTTGGTGATCTCAATCGCTTTGTTCTTATCGATGAATGTGCCGGATTTTGTCGGGACCATCCCGAGAACCATGTTTTCCGCTACGGAAAGGCTCGGCACCAGCATGAAGTGCTGGTGGACCATCCCGATCCCGTGGGCAATGGCGACCGAAGGCGAACTGATGTTCAGGGTTTCCCCGTTGACGATGATCTCACCGCTGGTAGGCTGTTCCAGACCGAAGAGCATCTTCATGAGGGTGCTTTTGCCTGCCCCGTTTTCACCCATCAGTGCATGGATCTCACCTCTGCGCAGGTTGAAATCGACGCCCTGGTTTGCCGCAACGCCGTTGGGATAGACTTTTGTGATTTTCTTCATTTGGACGACGAATTCGTCCTTCGTACCGGGTATTCCATCTGGCATGATTAAATTCCTCCCGTTTATACGAACATGAGGAAGCTCCGGAGAGCCTCCTCATGAGATTAGTAAATACTCTTAAGACGACAGACCGAAAAGATTACGGGCGAACTGCTTCACGGGCGCTTACGACGTCAGCGGCATTTGCACCGATGGCTGTGTCAACAACGATATCGCCGGCGAGGACGGCTGCTTCAGCAGCGGCGACAGCGGCTTTGGTCGGAGGGAGTTGCCGATGTTCTTCAGACCGGAGGTCAGGGTCAGGGCGGCCAGATCCGGGCTCAGGGTCAGTTCCTGGTCGGAGTCGACGCCGATGAACCAAGCTTTGCCGGTTTCCAGAGCAGCTTCAGCAGCACCGTTGCCGGCGTTGCCCGCAACACCCCAGATGATGTCGCATTTGTTGTCGTTGATCATGGAAATGCCGTATTCCTTGGCGATGGCGGTATCGACATAGTCGTTGGTGTAGCGGGTGTCGATCTTGATGTCCGGATTGACAGACTGGGCGCCTTCAATGAAGCCGATGAGGAAGTCATTGATGACCGGGGAATCAACACCGCCGACAAAACCGACAACAGCTTCCGGATTCATCTTGTCCAGGGAGGTATCTGTGGTCATGCAGGCAGCATAAGTACCAACGAGATAACCCATATCGTTCTGCTTGTAGGTCAGGTTCAGAACGTTGTCATTTTCGCCGACATAGGTGTTGTCATCAAAGATGATGTATTTCTGATCCGGATAAGCGGTGGCAACTTCCTTCAGATAATCAGGCATCTGATAGGTACCGCAGATGATGACATCATATTCTTCGGATTCGGAAACATCATAGAGCGTGGACAGCCAGGTCGGCTGGTCTTCATCGGTACCGCCCATTTCGATGGCAGTGAATTCAATGCGGCCGTCAGCAGCCAGCTTTTCCAGGCCGGATTCGGCGGAATCGAAGAAGGACTTATCGCCCAGGTTGCCATTGATCAGGTAGGCAACATTGTATGTATCGGCGAAAACGGTAACCGACAGGGTGAGGATCATGGCAAGAGCCAAAATCATTGCAAAAACTTTTTTCATATACTTCCTCCATTAATAAAAAGTCAGACATTTACTGTCTGACTATAATAATAAACCGAATAATTCTAAAAGTCAATCTTTCATTTGTCAGTGAATTTAAGATATCTGTCAAATATTTTAATAAAAATGTTATGGCGCGGCAATTTAAATATCTGACTACTCACCCGGGTGGGCAGACAGGGCGTCGGAGATTGCAGGAACGAGAACCTGTCTCCTGGAAAATCCGGGCTTAAACACATATGAGGTTCCGTCAAAAGTGTACCCGCCATCCGGGAATGCCGCTTCCAACACTTCTCCGGCTGTCTGATCGGAAGGAACAATGTAGCAGATGCTGATGTCATCATGGAAGATGGAGATTTGTGCATAGCTCATTTCCACACCGCGTTCATCGGAAACGTTCGGCAGCAGGACTTTCATCCTGTCTGCTAAATCCTTTGCTATGGTTTCATCGTAGGCATTGACGCAGCCAATGGCAAAAGAACGTCCGCCGGCTTCATAATTCTTAATGTCGCTGTTTATGATTTCCGTGTCGGGCATTCCTTCATAGGAAAGAGACGCCTTGAACATTTCCTGATAAAAGGCTTCCGGGTCCTTGATCCCCGCGATTTTGGAAAGCTCCTGATAGGCTGTCCGATCGGCGGATGTTGAGGTCAGGGATTTCAGATTGCTTGTATCTGACATCATTGCGCCGAACAGCAGTGTTGCCATGGAAGCGTCTATCTCCACTCCATAATTCCGTGCCCGGATCCAGGCAATGGTAGCGGTACTGCCGACAGGTCTGGCATCGTAAATCAGCCGGTCGTTTGTAGTGACGCTTCCATTGTTATGATGGTCGATGATGGTGATAATATTCGCGTCTTTCAGGTCCTCCGCGGACTGGATCAACTCACTGTGATCGATCAAAACGACATTTTTACCCGCTGTATCCAGGATCTGATCCGGCACTGCCACGCCTGCCATCTTCAGAATATAAGCTGTTTCGTTGTTGATGTTCCCCTGAACAGCCGGCTGCGCATCATATCCCAGCTGCTGCAGTATCTTGGCATAAACGATTGAAGTGCAGACCGTGTCGGAATCCGGGCTTTTATGCCCGAAAACATAAATCGGCCCGTCAACCAGTTTCAGTGTTTCCAGTTCTGCGCGGTTGAGCAGAATATTCAAATCCCGTTCAGCCTGCATTTCCTGCTTTACACGATCCTGCCCGAGAGAATAAGCCCCGAACCCGATTCCCGCACAGGCGAGCAATACAATCAATATCCATATAATATTATTTTGTTTCATATTCTTTTATTCTTCATTAAATAAGTGGTCTTCCCCGTAACCATAGTTCTCGATGACATAATCCACATCTTTGTCTCCCCGCCCTGAGAGATTTACCAGGATGGAACCGGTATGGATCTCTTTCGCCAGCTTCATGGCGTAGGCTACTGCGTGGGAGCTTTCCAAAGCCGGGATAATGCCTTCATAACGGGATAGTTTGTAGAAAGCATCGATAGCTTCTTCGTCTGTTATGCAGTCATAAGAGACTCTTCCGAGACTGCGGAGATATGCGTGTTCCGGGCCGACAGAAGGATAATCAAGTCCGGAAGCGACGGAATAAACCGGGAGCGGGTCGCCGTTTTCATCCTGGAGCAGGATACTCTTGAAACCGTGGAGGATACCTTCCTTCCCGTATTTCATGGACGCGGCATGGTCGCCGTCGGCCGAACCCCTGCCCAGTGGTTCGACCCCGTGAATTTCAACCGGATCATCAATGAAAGGTATGAACATGCCAATTGAGTTGCTGCCGCCGCCCACCGCTGCCACGACATGATCAGGCAGGTTGCCTGTCATCTCAATAAACTGACTGCGGGCTTCTTCCCCGATGACCATCTGGAAATCGCGGACCATCAGCGGAAAGGGATGCGGACCCAGTGCAGAGCCGATACAGTATATCGAGTCCTTGTATGACTTCAGGTAGGAATCAAATGCGGAATCCACTGCTTCTTTCAGAGCCTTGCGGCCATGGGTCACACATACGATTTTTGCGCCTAAAATTTTCATGCGGGCAACATTCGGAGCCTGTTTGGCAATATCGACTTCGCCCATATGAATTTCGCATTCCAGACCGAAATACGCTGCAGCTGTCGCAAGCGCAACACCATGCTGACCGGCACCGGTTTCAGCGATGAGCTTCTTTTTTCCCATGTACTTCGCTAGCAGGCCTTCACCCATGCAATGGTTCAGTTTATGTGCCCCGGTGAAGTTCAAATCTTCCCGTTTGAGGTAGATTTGTGCAAGGCCAAGCTTGCGTGAGAGGCGTTCACAATGGTAAACCGGGGTCGGACGGCCCTGATATTCCCGCCGAATGCGCCGCAGTTCGGAAATAAACTGCGCTGAATGTGCGATGGATTGATATGCATCGGCGATTTCCCGAAAACCGGGGATCAGTTCATTTGGAATATAGCTGCCGCCGTAAGGGCCGTAATAGCCATTTTCATCCGGTGTTTTTTTTAGATAAGTGCGATAATCCATAACTTTATCTTTCGATAAAAAAGCTGCCCGATTTAGAGCAGCTTTTTAAATTACACGTATAAAACGAAAATTATTCTTCGTCCAGGAGGGCTTTCCAGTCCTGATCAGCATAAGCCATGGAATCAACACGGCGGATAGACAGACCGATGCGGTGAGCTTCGGGGTCGATCTTGATCACACGAACGGTGACATTGTCGCCTTCTTTGAGAACTTCCTTGGCATGTTCGATGCGTTTTTCACTGATTTCGGAGATGTGGATCAAACCTTCGAGATCTTCTTCGATTTTTGCGAATGCACCGAATTTGGTCAGGCGGGTAATTTCAGCATTGAGCAAATCGCCGATGTGATATTTGGCGATGCGATCAGTCCACGGATCATCCTGAGTCTGGCGGATGGAAAGGCCGATGCGCTTTTTATCTTTGTCAACGGAGATAACCTTCACCATAACTTCGTCGCCGACCTTCAAAACTTCAGTCGGGTTCTTGATGTGATCCCATGAAACTTCAGAAAGGTGGACGAGGCCGTCTGCACCGTTGATATTCACGAAAGCACCAAAATCAGCCAGGGAGGTAACGCGGCCCTTGCGGATCTCGCCTTCCTGCAGGTTTTCAATGATGCGTTCTTTGACGGTTTCGCGGGTCTCATTGCTGGCAGCGCGTTCAGAGAAGATGAGACGGCGGCGTTCGCGGTCCACTTCCATAACGCAGCAGGTGATCGGAGTGCCGACCTGTTTGCCGTAACGCTGTTCCGGGGTATCGCCGGTCATGCTTGCCTTGCGGGACATGCTGATCTGGGAAGCGGGAACAAAGCCGCGCAGGCCGTCAAGGGAGACGATCAGACCGCCCTTATTATAAGCAACAACCTTGCTGTCAAAAGCCGTTTTGCTTGCCATCAATTCTTCAGCTTTCTTCCAGTTTTCTTCTTCACGAGCCTGTGTGTAGGAGAGAACAAGATTGCCGTTGCTGTCTTCAGGATTGATGATGTAAACGGAAATTTCTTTACCAACTTCAAGTGCTTTCAGGTCTTCTTCCGGAATCGCTTCATATTCGCGGCCGGTGATGATACCTTCAGACTTTGTGCCAACACTCACCAGGATCTGACCCGGGGTGATGCTGGCGATAATGCCTTGACGGATTTCGCCCTGGCGGGGAAAGTCGATATTGACACCTTCAGATTCGAGAAGGGACGCCATGTTGTTATCGGGGTCAAGGTTTGCACCCTGTTCATTAGGGTTTACGATAGTTTCTGTCATTGCTGTTAATACTCCAACAAAAAAAGATTAGTGTAAATTATAAGATTCTTTCGGAATATTGCGTGACATCCATGACAATTTTCATCAAAAGAAGTTACATGCAGGGCGGTCTCATGACGAATGTCATGCAGCTGTATTCATTGATGAAGGTGATGAAGGCCGGTACATGCAGTTTGCTGCCGCGAAGACTGTGGAGCAGATTGGTTTCTGTTTGTTTGCTGACACAGAATTGTTGTGCGAAATTCGAATAATGATGAACCATGGTATAATCTCCTCTGCATTTTTTGATTTTATGAGTTTAAAATCAAAAGAAATCTAATTTCCTGAAATTATTAGTTATACATGCTGAATATAATTTTCTGAATTCGACAGCGTAACAGATTTTTGATTCAGGAAAGTGCTGCAGAAAAACGGTTGTTTTCCCACGGTTATATCAGAAGATAATTTTGCGGCGACCGGTGCACAGTAAATTGACAGAATATTAAAATTAGTGAAGAGAAAGGCTGCTCTGATGAATTCAACATTATTTGAAACGAAAGGTAAAAAGACAGCGGTAATTATTTTTTCCGCTTTGCTGATAGCAGCTGTTACCTGCCTGGCGGTCAGCGTAATAAACACCAATTCATACAATAAAGCAAGACATTGTGAGACTTTTTCCGGCCCGGATCTTTTTTCAGCGGTTAATGCGAAGGGAAAGGATGTTTCTGCGGTGGCTGTTCCGAGAACCAGTACCTGGGGAAAAATTTATGATCCGGATAATATCGGAGTGACCGAGAATAATATTCAGGCATACACCTATGACTTTACTATTTCAAACAACACGAAAGATGACGTGGCTGATTTCACATTTAAACTGACTTTCAATAAGGATGTCTATTTATCTTCCGCCTGGAACGGTGCGCTGGAGATCCATCAAAACGCGGGGGAGAATGAGATCGTCTCTACAGTCCCTGATCTTCGGGAATTTGTACCGGAAAATCATCCTCTTAAAACAGTCACGATAGACGGAGAGGTCTGTATTTTGATGGAGGCCGGGGACTATCTGATCTATTACCCGAGTTCAAGCATGAACGCGATGGAAATTCCGATCAAATCTTTTGAAGGCACAACGCCCGGAATTATTCTCTATGTTGCTGTAAATGAGAATATTGGGGATTCTGTCCTCGAACTCGATTATTCTTTTCACAGACTGCTGACTAACGACCTGTTGTTTATGGGGGCACTGATCGGCCTTGAGATCTGGCTGATCACATTGATCGTCTATGTCATTGCTTCAGCCCGGATCAGAAGATATCAGGAGAGGCATGAACGGGATAATGAGATCATCCGCGAATCGATTGAAACCTTTACCGGGTTCATTGATGCAAAGGATACATATACAAATGGTCATTCAAAACGGGTTGCGGACTATACACGGCTTATTGCAAAGGAATTTGGCTATAAAGGGGAAGAGCTTAATCATATCTACTATATTGCGCTTCTTCATGACTGTGGGAAAAAAGGCGTTCCGGACGCGGTTCTGAACAAGCCCGGAAAACTGACTGACGAAGAGTTTGATATCATCAAATCTCATACAGTCCGCGGCGGCGAAATCCTGAAGAGTTTTACGAGCCTGAAAGATGTGGAAATGGGTGCGCTTTATCATCACGAGAGATATGATGGGAAAGGTTATCCTGAGGGCAAAGCCGGTGAGGATATACCTTTTGTCGCGAGGATGATTTGTGTCGCTGATTCATTTGACGCCATGAATTCGAACAGGGTTTACAGAAAATCATTGTCCAGGGAACGGATCATCAGTGAAATTGAAAAGAACAAGGGACGTCAGTTTGACCCGGAGGTCGCGGATGTGATGCTGCGTCTGTTGAGGGACAGAATAATCGTCATGGAAGACTGAAGAAACTTCTGTCCTGCATATATTCGTGTTGCAAATCTCATTCCGCAGTGCAGTCATTGCAGCCTCGGAGATGACTATATCGTCTTTAATTTCAGCTTATTTTGGATATTTTTAATATCAGAGCTTCGGTAAACTCCGGAGTTTATGCTATATAATCTTAATTAAATACTAATTATTTTGAGGTTGAAAATGGTAAAAATAGCTCCTTCGATTTTAAACGGCAACATGAGTGATATTGCCTCAACCATTGCCATGCTGGATAAGACTGAAGCAGACTGGGTCCATCTTGATGTTATGGATGGTGTGTTTGTTCCGAATATCACTTTCGGACCGAAAACGATCGCTGATATCCGTCCCCTGACAAAAACCTTTTTCGATGCCCATCTGATGGTGCATGATCCGAATGTTTTATTGGAGGAGTTTGTAAAAGCCGGTGCTGATATGATCACTGTGCATCAGGAATCGCCCGGCTGCGCGCATCTTGACCGGGTGATCCAGCGTATTCATGGACTTGGGGTCAAAGCCGGTGTTGCATTAAACCCGGCTACACCTGATTCAGTCCTGGATTATGTTCTGGATTCGGTCGATATGGTACTGGTGATGTCGGTCAATCCGGGATTCGGCGGGCAGAAATTTATACCTCATTCGCTGCGGAAGATCGAGTCTATTGCCAATACCGCAGCCAAACGCGGATTGAACATTGAAATTGAAGTGGATGGCGGTGTGAAGGTAACGAACGCGGCAGATGTGATCAACGCAGGCGCGACGGTTCTGGTTGCCGGTACTGCAGTAGTTGCCGCCCCTGATCCGGTTCAGGCGGTAAAAGATTTGAAAGGTTGTGCTAAATGAAGATCGTTATTCTTGACGGATATACTGTAAATCCCGGTGATTTGAGCTGGGACGGATTAAAAGAATTCGGTGACCTGACCGTCTATGACCGGACCCCAAAGGATCTGTATGCGATCCTTTCCCGTATCGGTGATGCGGAAATCGTTCTTGAGAACAAGATCAACATGTCCCGTGAAGTCATGAACGGGTGCCCGAACCTGAAATACATCGGTGAGATTGCTACAGGTTACAATAATGTGGATATTGCGGCGGCAAAGGAAAAAGGCATTGTTGTAACGAACATTCCCTCCTACAGTACGCCTTCGGTTGCCCAGCTCGCTTTTGCACTGCTGCTGGAAATCTGCCATCACACTGCCCACCATAACGACCTGGTGCATCAGGGTGAATGGACTTCATGTCCGGATACAATGTTTTATGATCACACCTATCCCCTCATTGAGCTTGCCGGGAAAACGCTCGGAATTATCGGTTTTGGACAGATCGGACAGTCTGTTGCCCGGATCGCCCGCGCGATGGGAATGAATGTGATCGCTCACAGCCGTTCGATTCGTGAAGAAGGAAAAGCCCTTGCCGAATATGTTTATCTGGATGAACTTTTTTCGCGTTCTGACGTGATCAGCCTGCACTGTCCGCTTTTCCCGGAAACGCAGGGTATTATCAATTCGGAAAATCTCGCAAAAATGAAAGACGGCGTAATAATTCTGAATACCAGCCGTGGTCCACTGATCAATGAACATGATCTTGCTGATGCTCTGAAGAGAGGGAAGGTATATGCCGCAGGTGTGGATGTCGTAAGTGTCGAACCGATGCAGGCTGATAATCCTTTGCTTTCTGCTCCAAACTGTTTTATCACACCTCATATGGCCTGGATGTCAACTGAAGCACGGTCAATAACGTAGCAGGGTGATCAGATGAAGGCTGTTATTCAAAGAGTAGCACATGCTTCTGTAACGGTAGAAGGTGATCGTGTTTCAGAGATCGGTGACGGACTTCTGATCCTGCTTGGCATCGGTCCGGATGATACGGAGGAAAAAGCCCGGTTGATGACGAAAAAGATCGCTGCGCTGCGTATTTTTCAGGATGATGCTGACAAAATGAACCTTTCTGTCCGGGATATCGGGGGCAGTGCGATCGTTGTTTCTCAGTTTACATTATATGCGGATTGCAGGAAAGGAAACAGACCCTCTTTTGTCGGTGCCGCAGATCCTGCTCTTGCTTCTCCCCTTGTTGATCGTTTTGCGGAATTATTGAATGAACAGGGTGTCCCCACACAGACCGGTGTATTCGGTGCTCATATGGATGTGGATCTGCTGAACAGCGGACCGGTCACAATTATATTGGAAATGTAAAATCTGCTGCCGTATTGCAGAAGGATACTGAAGACTTTATTTTTTCGCATGGAGCACAAAGGTACATTTTGCGCTGTGCCATGTAAAAGATATTGCAAAACTGTACTCTTAATACATCAGCTATGTTCAATGTAATGGTTACGGGAGATAATGAAAATGGAAACAGAATATGACGATAAGACGATAAAATATTTGCAGCTGCTCTCACAAAAATATCCTACGATCCAGTCAGTTGCATCTGAGATCATAAATTTACGTGCTATTATGAATCTGCCTAAGGGTACAGAGCATTATATCAGCGATATTCATGGAGAATATGAAGGTTTCCGGCATATCCTGCGGAATGCTTCAGGTTCAGTCCGCAGTAAGATCGATCAGACTTTAGGAGATTTTGTATCTTCAACTGACCGGAAGGAGCTTGCGGCACTTATTTATTATCCGGAACTGAAGCTAAAAAAACTGAGGAATAAGAAGCTTCTGACCCGTGAATGGTACATGCTGACATTAAAACAGCTTGTCGCGGTATGCCGGATCACAACTTCAAAATACAACGCAGCAAAAGTCAGGAAAATGCTTCCGAAGGATTTTGAAAATATCATCACGGAATTGCTGACAACCGGGAGCAAGGACTTCAATAAGGAAGAGTATTATGAACAGATACTTGAGGCGATCATTGATACCGGCAGCGCGGATAAATTTATTACCGCTATCTGCCATTTGATACAGGATTCTGTTATTGACAAGCTTCATATTGTCGGAGATATCTATGACCGGGGCGACAGTCCCCATCTGGTGATGGATGAACTGGAAAAGCACCGGAATGTTGACATTCAATGGGGTAACCATGATATTTTATGGATGGGCGCCGCAGTAGGCAATCCCTGCTGCATTGCAAACGCGGTACGGATCTGCCTGCGCTATAACAATTACGACTTTCTGGAAAATGGTTATGGGATCAACATGATCCCGCTGACATTGTTCGCGCTGGATGTATATGCCGATGATCCGTGTACAAATTTTCAGCCGAAAAGTGATTCTAACGCTGATCATGAAGTACAGAATCGGGCTGTAATTGCAAAAATGCACAAGGCTATTTCAATCATTCAGTTTAAACTGGAGGGGATCGCTGCCATCAAACATCCTGAATATGAGATGAACAACAGGCTCCTTTTGAATAACCTGGATCTTGAAAAGGGTATTGTGAAAATTTCCGGAAAAGAATATTCATTAGTTGACAGAAATTTTCCGACGATCGATCCAAAAAATCCCTATACATTGACTCAGCAGGAACAAGACGTTGTGGACAGCTTATGCAGTTCTTTTATAGGCAGTGAAAAGCTCCAGAGGCATATTGATTTCCTGTATAAAAAAGGGTCGATGTACCGATATTACAATAATACGCTGATGTTTCATGGATGTATACCGCTTGAACCCGACGGCAGCTGCACTGAAGTGGAGATTTACGGAAAACGTGTAAAAGCAAAAAGCCTGTTTGACTGTTGTGAAGAATTGGTGCGGAATGCCCGGTTTTCAAAAAATCAGACCAGAAGAAATATAGGTGCTGATTTTATGTGGTACCTTTGGTGCGGCAGTAAATCGCCGCTTTTCGGAAAAGATAAGATGGCCACTTTTGAACGTTATTTTCTAGATGATAAAGAGGTCCAAAAGGAAAATTCCGATCCCTATTTCAAGCTCGCCTGTACGGATGAACTTGCTGATCTTGTCCTGAAAGAGTTTGGTATTGATGATCCGGAAGCCGTGATCGTCAACGGACATATTCCGGTCAAGATCAAAAAGGGGGAAAGCCCGATAAAAGTGCCAGGCAGGCTCGTTTTGATCGATGGAGGGATGAGCAAAGCTTATCAATCTGTTACAGGAATAGCAGGATATACGCTGGTTTATAATTCCCATCAGATGTATCTTTCAGAACATGAACCCTTTACAACAGCAGAGGAAACTGTAAGGACAAACTCCGATATGGAGTCAAGAGTTATTCCATTTAAAACGTTCAGGGAACGTATTAAAATCGCTGATACAGATGATGGAAAAGAAATTGCGGCAGATATTGCTGACCTGCAGATGCTTCTTGATGCCTATAGAGATGGGACTGTGAAACAGGATATAAAATTGTAAGCATCTGAAAACGAATTTCTTCAAATCAAAAAAGGCTGTCAAACGACAGCCTTTTCAATTTTAATCAGGATCGAAGGATCAGTAGGAAACTACCAGGCGCCAGCTCCATGCAAGTGATTCAACAGTGGCTGTGTATGAGTAACTATCCTCATTACCACCTTCTGCCGGTTCGAATCCGCTGCCTTTATCAACTTCCCACTGATATTTGAGTGTAATATCTTCCGGGACGCCTTCAACGATTGATGTCAGCTTGATTTCTTCACCGAGATCCATGATAGCCCGGCGGGATGTGAATATCAGGACTCTGGCAGATTTCGTTTCTTTTTCTTTGTCAGATTCTTCATCCAACTGAACATCATCGCGGAATACAAACCCTGTGATGCCGTCTTTTGTTTCGACCTTGATCCAGTCTTCGGTTCTTTCCAAAATTTTTACGAAGATATCTTCTTCGGCTGTGTAAATGATGTCGCTCATGCCGTCTGGATTGCCACGGATAACTGTACCGGCAGGAATAAGAAGCTGATATTCGTCTTCTTCAGTATCTTTTTCGTTTTCAGTGGAAAATTCACTCAGTAAAATATATCCGATGAAATTTTCACCTAACTGAACTTCTGCCCATCCGGATGCGTCAACACTCAAAATAATAAGTTCAGCATCTGTTTCCAATATTGCTGCTACTTCTGCAGATTCTTCAGGAGCGGCAAGGAATTCAGTACCTGCACTGAAGAAATAACGCATCACTTGCTGTTCTTCAGAATCGCTTTTGTGAGGGATTATTTCTGTGGGAATGTATCCAACAGTTTCACCATTCAATTGAACGACTGCCCAACCGGGTACATCAGAGGATGAAATGGTAAATTCTGCATCTTCTTCAAGCGTCATGGCTGCTTCGGAGGTTTCATCCGGTGCAGCGTAGATCATGGTGCCGGACGGAAGAATGACGAGCAGATCGGTAAGTGTTTCTGCTTCTGCATTCGTCGATTCAGCTTCCGGATTTTCTTCCTGTGTTTCACCAATTAAGAGATATCCGACAATTTCATCATTCAATTGAACGACGGCCCAGCCGGGTACATCAGAGGATGAAATGGTAAATTCTGCATCTTCTTCAAGCGTTATGGCCACTTCGGAGGCTTCATCCGGTGCAGCGTAGATCATGGTACCGGCCGGAAGGGTGACGGGCTGATCGGTAACAGTTACTGCTTCTTCTGTCATCGTTTCAACTTTCGGATTTTCTTCCTGCGCTTCACCAACGAAGAGATATCCGACAGTATTTTCACCTGATTGAACAACAGCCCAGCCGGGTACATCAGAAGATGAAATTGTAAATTCTGCATCTTCTTCAAGCGTTATGGCCACTTCGGAGGCTTCATCCGGTGAGGTATAGATTACAGTGCCGGCAGGAATGGTGACTGTTTTATCCTGAGCGACATTATTATCATCATTATTTTTTTCTTCCTCATCAACAGGCTCTTCAGGTTCTTCTGAAACAGGTTCTTTTTCGATATCTGTATCGTCTGTCTGATCAGTTTCTGCAGCGCTGAACAAATAACCTTTTGTCTCATTATCAATCTGAACCTTGATCCATCCGGATTCATTTGTACCGAGGACGGTAAATTCTGTATCTTCTTCAACTGTCAGCAGTACGTCAGCAGCTTCATCCGGAGCTGAAAGGATAACTGTACCGGCGCCGAAAACGGCTTTATTTTCTGTCGGTTCACCTGGTACCTGTTCTTGCTCTTTATTTTCTTCTGAAACCTGCTCTTCATTATTTATAACAGTTTCGTTTTCATTTGGATCTGAAATTATTTGATCGGAATTCAAGCTATCAGTTGAAGCAGGAGCAGGTACATTATTATTTTCCTGATCTGTATCTTTTTGGCCGGAATTTGTATCGTCTTTATTTTCTTCATCTAAAATTTCTTCTTCCAACAATTCTTCTTCAGCCAAAAGTTCTTCTTCAATAATAGACTTTTCAGAGGGAGTAATTTCAATAAACCCATCTGTTACACTGAAAACAACTCTGTTGAAATTAGGATTGTAGTTTTCAAAACTGCCGTCCGTCTTTCAATCCGAAGGATTCAGCTGTGACGATTTGAGGACTTTCAGGGCGGACCTGTCTGAATTCATATCCGTAAACCGAATGCGGTTCTCCGTCATATTCGACGGTTTCAGAATTACCGACGATCTCAATTTCAACATTGATCGGGTAGATTTCAATAAAACCATCTTCGATATCGAAATAGACATTGACGAATTTGTTGTTTTTGTTTACAAACATCCCATCGTTCAAGCCCATATAAGCAATTCCTGCATCATAAAGCTCAGCGGTGGCAGCACCTGTAAAAATAAAGTCACTGGCCTGGTATGCTTCATTGCTGATATTTGTAACGGTATAGCCGGATGCCTGGTGACGCTGTCCATCGTATGTGACTGATACCTGGGCACCTTTGATAGAGACAACGACTTCATCATAGATATGTTCGTCAACAGGTGCTTCCGGCGTGGGTTCAGGTGTTTCTGTCAGAACAGGTGTCTCTGTCAAAACAGGTGTCTCTGTCGGAACAGTTGTTGCTTCGGAGGTTGAGGCAGGTGTTAATTCCGTTTCAATTTCACCGGATTCTGTCGCTTCGATTGTTGATGTTGCAGTTCCATCGGTTGTTGGAATAACCTGTTCGTTATTTTCAATGGGTTCCGGACTGCTGTTTTGTTCGGGTTCAGGGTCAGTAACCTTTTCCTCTTCAGGATCAGTAACATTTTCCTGTTTTGGGTCAGTTATATCCTCCTCTTCAGGATCAGTAACATTTTCCTGCTTGGGATCAGTAACATCCTCCTCTTCGGGGTCGGTAACCTCTTCTTCAACGGGATCGGTAACCTCTTCTACAGGATCGGTGCCTGGCTGTGGAACATTTACCGGAACGGTTTCTTCTTTCTTTTCTTCAGCAGCCGGTTCAGCTGTTGGAGTAGACACTTCGGATTCCGTTGCTTTGGAACCTCGATTGTCATTCTGTG
>CACYHU010000078.1 GCA_902774215.1 uncultured Chloroflexota bacterium | reverse complement strand
AACAGAAATCCCCGAAGCTCCGAAAACTCCGGACAGACGAATCGAAGAAAGCATAACCAAATCAGAAAACACGGAACATGAAGAAACACCCGGAGACTTCCCCGATCAGGACCGATCCCCCGAAATTCCGGAGCCGGATCCCATGCCTGATCCCGACCCGGAAGAACATATACACAAAGGGAACCGGCCACCCGAAATTCCGTATCCGGATCCAATACCCGAAACGGTAAGAATCATGCAAAATGTTTTCAGGAGAAGTGAAGCAAACGGAGACGGGGCACTGTCTTTCACAATTGATGAAATGCGGATCCTCGCGGCAGACCCGATCTTCGCGGATATGGAACCGAGTCTTGCGGCTGATATACGCAATGCGCTTGCCGATTATGACAGCGGATAAAGGGTATCTATTCAGAACTTGCCGGGAACGGTTCCTGACGGAGGAGGGAACTGTCATCTCGATTTCGCAGGAAAAGTGCTTTTTGGTATTAGGTCCGCGCCTTGTGAAGCATGCCCTCCGGAATGCTAAGTGAGCTCTTATAGCAGAGAAAATTTGTCATGTTTTTTTCTGTCACGATTAGATTATTTTACAATAGAAGAGAATGGCAGCTAATCAGGTTTACTTCAGCGTCTTACTTATTGAGACGGTAGCTTAATGGCTTAAAGCGCCCGACCAATAATCGGGAGATGTCGGTTCGAATCCGGCCCTATTAATCTGATGATATCGCCTTTGTATCTTTACAGAATGGAGCACACGGTAACCGGCCCTTAGCTGCGGGCAAAACCCGCACAAAAAGCCGGTTATCCGCGTAGCGCAGCCTGTTTCTGATCAGCCGTCTTAAAACTCTGAAGATCATTCCGCCAATGAAAGGAGATCCGCAGCATGGAACTCACCTTTATTGATTATCTGTTTAACCATCACTATCTCGTCAGCGTGTCTGATGCAGCAACAGAAAACCAGGCTGAAATCAGGCTCGCGCTGGGATCCATCTTCAACATCCGCATCACCGCCGGTGCCGATCTGCTGCAGCCGTATATGATTCGCGAAGCGGAAAAGATCATCGGGATCAGCGTTCCCAGGGCTTTTTACCTCGGTTTCCCGGAAAGCGTCCGAAAGCTTACAAGAATAGAGCTCTTTATCGATCAGATCCTCCATTATTACAAGACCTATGGGCAGGGAAACTTTGACGAGGCAGGACATTCTCTTCTGGAAGAAGAGATCGAGCGCAAAGTCTTCTCAGAAGAAACGCCTGTCAGGGATTTTGAAGTAATTACAGAGGCTGAAGCCATTCAGAAACTGAAAGGATATATCGAAGATCTGCTCGTCGGTACGCGGCCGCTTTCCGATGAACAATATGAGCTGGTGCGGGAATTTATCAGTGAATACAAATACACACCGGAAAACTGCGCTTCCAAAAACACAGCGATGCGGCTGCTGGCCGATACCCGTGATTTGGGACTGGCGAAATTCCTGATGCTTTCCGATGTGCCGAAACTGGCGGATGAACTGAATTACAGGGGAAAAGAGATTAAGAACCCGAAAAAACTGAACCTGAAAAACAGGGATCGCAAACTGCTTGCAGTCGTGATCAGTCAGTTGATTGAAGCTGACAAAATCGATACCATGAACTGCTATGAGAAAAAAGCTCTGTGGAGCGGGCTGCTGCATCATCTTCACTACAAGACCACAAACCCAAAGGGAATCGAATTCCTCAATGCCATGCGCGGAGATGAAAACCATTCAGCGCTTTCGGAATTTGAAAAGACGTTCGCCGAAAAAGGTGCCGCCGCCGCTGCGGATGTACTCGTCCAACGGAAAGGCTCCGGTATGCTGCTGCGGAATCTGGATTACCTGCTGAGCCGCTGTGATTCGGATGATGAAGTCCGGGATGTTATTGAGAAAATCGATACGAACAACACCATTATCCTGCTGCAGCTGATGCTCCATTATAATTCTGTCCCGGCACCGCTCCGTACCTTCAAATTCATAAAATACGGGATGATGCGGAAACATGAAGAAACGCCGGATGAGGCGAAAAATCGGGGGACCATCCTTTCCAAACGGGACCGGAAAGCGGCTCAAAATATCATCCGGGAACTTTTGGAAAAGAATCTGAAAGGCCGCCTCGGCCGTGTCTATATTGCACCGGAAATGAAAAACATCGCGCTGCCGCTCCAGGAAGGGGCAAGCCAGGGCGGTTTCGGAACGCTCAGCAAGGGCTCACGGATCCCGCTGCCCGAAGGGAAAAAGGTCCGCGCTTTCACCTATTGGGAAAAGGTGAATGATATCGATCTCTCCGTGATCGGGCTCACAAAAAATCTCGAACAACGTGAATTTTCCTGGCGGAATATGTTTGCAAAGCAGGATGAAGCAATCACATTCTCCGGCGACCAGACATCCGGATACAATGGCGGATCGGAATTTTTTGATATCGATCCGGAAAAATTCAAAAAACAGTATCCTGATATTGAATACCTTGTTTTCTGCGATAACGTTTATTCCGGTGTCCCGTTTATAAATGTGATCTGCAGAGCCGGATATATGCTCAGGGATATTCAGGACAGCGGAGAGATTTTTGAACCGAAAACCGTCAGATCCTCCTTTACCATCGACTGTAATTCGACCTTTGCCTACCTGTTCGGGATCGATCTGAAAACAAATGATTTCGTCTGGCTGAACCTCGCCGCGGATAACAGATCCCGTATCGCGGGGACAAACATCATGACATTCCTGACGCAGTATTTCGAAATGACAAAGATCATCAATGTATATGATTTCTTCGCGATGATGGCTTCCGAATTGGTCGATGATCCGAAAGCTGCCGATGTTGCAGTTACAGATGAAGAAGTTGAAACCGGTGAAAACACAGAGATCATACGCAGCTGCGATTTCGAGCGAATGATCGCGCTGATGAACAGTCAGCAGATTTGACCTTCCGGCAGATTTGATCTTCAGCACTTCGTTAAAACAAAAATGAACAGGAAATCCCGTTCATTTTTGTTTTAACGAACCTTTGTACCCTTCGGTTCGAAATTGGTATATTTAGTCTTTCTTTTCCGGTTTTTCGACGTTGATGACTTCACGGCCTTTATAATAGCCACAGCTCGGGCAAACTGTGTGCGGCAGGCACATCTCACCGCAGTTCGGACACTGGGTCAGATTCTTCGGGGTGAGGAAATCATTCGCGCGGCGGCGATCACGTCTTGCACTGGAAACTCTTCGTTTCGGAAGTGGTGTCATTTGTTATACTCCTCAATCTTAACGTAAATATACCATCTTTTAGGCGTTAATAATTATATGCAAACGTGCATTCGCGTCAAGATGATATTATAAAATAGTGAGCAAATCAGCCTTAGTCCCGGGTCTATCTCGCCGGAGCCTTATCTTCTATTTGAATATTGGCTTCTCCGACCTGCTCTCTCAGTTTTTCCAACAGCTCATTACAGATGTTGGTATGGACATTTGGAAAATCCACAAGATAGACCTGCCCGGCTTCCAGTATCATGAAAGCAACCTGATCCCTTCCCGGGTATGAAGATACCAATCCATGAAGACGTCTGATGCGTCTCCCGGACGAACCCGGCTGCGCGTCAGGTTCAACACGAACGATTACAGTCAGCATCTTTGGCTGCGGTTTATCATCGAAAGAGAATAATTCTTCATCCAGGCTGTCCACGCTTTCAGAGGCATCCGGATCGTCAGAGTCCTCCGCTTTCTCCGAAAGAAAAGCGATCCGATCGATCACCGGCGCTATGTCATCAACCGATCTGGTATCTATAGCTGCTGAAACTTCCGGTGTGGGTTTATTCTGATTCTCTTCCGCATCGGTAAAGAACCCCGTTACCGGACCGATGTTTGCTTCTGCAATTGGCTTTATGACGTTCTGCGCTGCCGGCTTTTCAGACGGTTCATCAATATCGAACGGAGGGTCATCATCAGGATCTTCTGATCCAACGGACAGATCCACCGGCTTCGATTCAGGAGTTTGTGGGCTGGATTCTGTCACGTATCTGCCTGTTTCACTTGCAGGAGCAGCCGGAGGAACAGAAATCGAAGGCTTTTCCGCGATAATCGTTTTTACCGTATCAACACCCGGCTGACTATTATCCGCATCTTGCTCGGGAGCGGTGAGCGCACCGCATGCATCCGGCATTTCATCCGGAGGAACCGGCAGGATATCGTCAAAAGGATCCGTCATCATCGGGACATCTTCCATCGGCGGAAGATCATCAAACCAGCCATCATCCGGCGGCGGCATATATGAAACAGGCTCTGCACCGGAATGATTTCCGGCAGCTACCTGAGCTTCAGGATTAAGATCCTCGACCTGGTCCACCTCGGAATATGTATCCGCAAAATAGGCATCTGATTCAGCGATCCCATTCACAAGCAGGGAAGAGGCCTTCTGTGCCGAGATCTGCGGTGCCCCGCGGGTTTTATCAAGACGTCCCTCAACCAGGATCGGCGCATCGACCTGAACAATATCCCGGACTTCATCCCATACTTTCGGGAAGAATACCACATCCGTTACATCGCCGTTGATATCCTCAAGTTTGATTGCACACATCGAACGGTTGTCCTTTTTCGTCAGCATATGACGGGCAGATTGTACCAACCCGCCCATTGTAATGAATTTATTCTGTTCGATATCATCCAGCTGGTTATGATTAACACAATGATGCCGTTTCAGTGCTGACCGGTGAACATTCAGCGGATGATCGGAAACATAAAGCCCGAGGAGATCTTTTTCCCAGTTCAGTTTCTCCCGGGATTCTATCGGAGTCGTCTCAGGAAGGGTGATTTTCTGCAGCGGGATTTCGAACATATCAAAAAGCCCCATCTGTCCGCTGTCACTGCCTTTATATTTGGATGCGCTGGTTGCTACCATATCGTCCAAAGCCGCAAGCAATGCTCCGCGTTCTCCAAATTCATCCATCGCACCGACCTTGATGAGGCTCTCCAAAGCTCTTCGCCCAACCTGCCGCAGGTCAATACGGCTGACAAAATCATCCAGATTCTTGAACGGACCGTTCTTTTCCCGTTCATTGATGATCGCTTCCGCCGCTCCCTGTCCGACGTTCTTGATCGCACCCAGGCCAAAGCGGATCGTCTTGTCTCCATCAACAGAGAAGTCCCAAAAACTTGATGCGATCTTTGGCGGCAGAACACTGATACCATACTGCCGGCAGTCATTGATATAAAAAGCAATCTTTGCAGAATCACCGGCATTCGCGGAAAGGATCGCTGTCATGAACTCTACTGTGTAATGACATTTGAGGTAACCGGTCTGCACAGCAAGCACACCATAATCCGCCGCATGAGATTTATTGAAACCGTAATTAGCGAACTGTTCCCATTCCGCAAAAATAGCCTCTGCGGTTTCTTTCGCTACGCCATTTTTCTGTGCTCCTTCAATGAACTTGATGCGGTGTTTTTCAACTTTGTCCTTTTTCTTCTTGGAGATCGCTTTGCGCAGATCGTCGGATTCAGATGCCGTATAACCGGCAAGATCCATAGCAGCAAACATGATCTGTTCCTGATAAACCGGGATCCCGTATGTTTCCGCAAAAATCGGTTCCATCAGCGGATGGAGATATTTAACCTCTTCACGTCCGTTCATGCGTTCAATATATGAAGGAATGAACTGCATCGGGCCGGGACGGTACAGAGCAACCATAGCGATGATGTGCTCCAGTTTTTTCGGTCCCATTTCCATCAGGTAACGGGTCATCCCCGTACTTTCCAGTTGGAAGACACCAGCCGTATTTCCGTCCGAGAGAAACTTGTAAGTATCCGCATCATCTGTCGGGATATTCTGAAGCGTCAGCCTGACACCGTGTCTTTCGAAAATCGTATCACAGCATTTCTGCATCACTGTCAGCGTGATCAAGCCGAGGAAATCCACCTTGAGCAATCCCATCCGATCAACAATAGTCATTTCAAATTGCGCGACGGATTTGATCGGGTTGTCATCCGCACCGTTCGTCGGACGATGCAGCGGAGCATATTGTACGATTGGGATATCGGTAATGATCAGACCGGCCGCATGTGTTCCCGCGTTCCGTGCGACACCTTCCATTTCAGCAGCGGTATTGACCAGTTCTGTAAGTTGACTGCTTTCATCTACAGCCTGTTTAAACTCCGGTACCTCTTCAAGACAGTTTTTCAGCGTGATCGGTTTGCCTGAAACAGGCATTTTGTTGCCTGCCGGGATCAATTTACAAACCCGGTCAACCTCCGAAAGAGGAACATCCATCACACGGCCCACATCCCGAACCGCGCCTTTCGCGCCGAGACAGTTGAAAGTGATGATCTGTGAAACGTGGTCCTCTCCATATTTATCAGAACAATATTGCAGCAGTTTATAACGTTTATCATCCTGAATATCAAGATCGATATCCGGCATGGAAATACGTCCCGGATTCAGGAAACGTTCAAAGATAAGTTTAAATTTCAGCGGCTCCACAGGGGTAATACCCAGTGTGTAAGCCACCATTGACCCTGCGCCTGATCCGCGGACGTTGTACCACCAGTTGCATTCTTTGGCGTGATTCACCAGATCCTGTACAATCAGGAAGTAGGAGTCAAATCCCATTGTATGGATAATATTCAGTTCATGTTCAAGCCGGTCCCGTACGACTTTATCTTCAGCGTGTTCTCCGTACCGCCAGATCAGCCCTTTTTCACAATTTTTCCGCAGCTGTGACTGGTCATTTTCACCTTCCGGAAGCGGAAAGATCGGCAAATGATATCCATGAGGTTCCAAATCTACAAAACAGCGTTCCGCGATTTTCACTGTGTTGGACAGCGCACCCGGAACATCTCCAAAAAGCCGTTCCATTTCTTCAGGAGAACGAAAATAATAGGAATGGTCACTCATTCGGAAACGTTTTTCATCCGTCAGTTTCGCACCTGTCTGAATTGCCAGCAGGATATCCTGATATTTCCAGTCTTCCGGGTCCACGTAATGAGCATCATTTGTTGCTACAAAACCAAGATCATATTCTTTGCCGAACTCCAGCAGCGTTTTGTTAATTTCACGCAATTCCGGGATATCATGATCCTGCAGCTCAATAAAAAAGTTGTCCCGACCGAATAAGTCAATGTACCATTCCAGGCGTTTTCTGGCACCGTCGATGTTTCCGCGCCGTATCATGGAAGGAATTTCACCGGCCATACAGGCTGTGGTACATATCAGCCCTTCAGCATGAGATTCAAGATATTCATGGTCAATACGAGGATGATAATAAAAACCTTCCAATTGAGATGCGGAAGCAATTTCAAGAAGATTCTGATAGCCTTTTTGGTTTTCGGCAAGGAGCAGCAAATGGTTTGCGCCTTTATCACGGGGATCACGGGAACGCATATCCCGTGGTGCCATATAGGCTTCGAGACCAATTACCGGTTTAATCCCAGCCTCCTGAGCCGCCATGTAAAACTCCACAACTCCAAACATTGTCCCATGATCCGTGATCGCGACTGCAGGCATGTTCATTTCTTTCGCCCGCTGCATAACTTTCTTGATCTTACTGAACCCATCAAGCAGGGAATATTCGGTATGTAAATGAAGATGTACAAAATCAGGCATGATATTCTCTCCTTGTTTCTATTTTACTCCATTAAACAAAAAAGAGCGGCACATAACCGCTCTTTCAATCACTTTATCTGATTTTAGTCTTCGCTTCCGGGGACTTCAATACCCTTAGAGCGCATGGCTTTTTTGATCTCAATCAGACGGGACTGACCGATTCCGTCGAGATCAAGGACAGCCTGGTCACCGTTGCTTAGAGCTTTGAGAACATCAGATGCTTTTTCAAAACCGGCTTTGCCCCAAGCTTTAACGCTGGCCGCGCTCAGTTCCAGATCAGCGATCTTGATATTATTGACATTTTTGCCTTCTTCACGGGTCTTCTTTTCATCAAGAAAATCCTGACGAGCCTGCAGACGGCGATAGAAGCGATCGACCTGTCCTTCCATATCGAGCAGACGCTGCTGCTGACCTGTGAAGAACGGATGGCACTTGGAGCATACTTCAGTGCGGATTTCTTTCTTGATTGAACCCGTTGTCCAGGTATTACCGCATGCGCAGGTTACCTTCGCATCGTAATAATAAGTCGGATGGGTATCTTTTTTCATTTCGTTATTTCCTTTCGCGATTCGTTCCTCCTGTCACTCAGAGGAACGGACGAGCATATCTTTATTCTTCCGCTGCAGGGACGATATTGACACGCTTCTGACCGGTCGGGAGAGTTTCGAAAGCAACCGTACCCGCAGCAGTAGCGAACAATGTATAATCACTGCCTACACCAACGTTCTTACCCGGCTTAATCTTTGTACCGTGCTGGCGAACCAGGATGGTTCCGGAAAGAACAGACTGACCGCCGAAGCGCTTTACGCCCAGACGTTGTGAATTTGAATCACGACCATTGCGGCTTGAACCGCCACCCTTCTTGTGTGCCATTTTCCTTTACCCCTTAATTGAATCAATCTTAATACGAGTGTAAACCTGGCGATGGCCGGTCTTTACACGATAATGTTTCTTCGGGCGATATTTGAAGACCACGATTTTCGGGCCCTTTTCTTCACCGACAACAGTACCCGTTACTGAGGCTCCCTTAACATAAGGAGCACCAACGGAAACAGCGTCATCATTGACGAAGAGCAAAACTTCATCCAGATTGACCTTTGAACCGGGTTCTGCGCCAATCAGGCGGTCCACGACGATGTCTGAACCTTCAACGGCTTTGTACTGTTTGCCGCCGCTTTCAACGATTGCGTATTTCATTCCTTTTTCTCCAATCTTCACTTCACCTTTTTCCCCGCGTCCTTTCGCCGGGTTAAGGGGAAGTTGGCTTTAATAAGTTTTGATTCGGCTGACCGTTTCAAAACCTATATTATTATACATAAAACATTTCGCTTGTCAATTGCATTTTTAAAATTCATTAAGGTTTTCGAAATGTTAGTAACCCTTTAACCAGATACAGTTTGAAATCCGGATCATCAGCCCAAATTTCTTCAACGAAAATCAAAGTTCATGGAAATAATTTACAAGCTCTGTAAGATCCCTGCAAATCAAATCAGGCTGAGGAGACAGAATGGCGGCTGTTTCCGCGGTTTCATAACCGCTTAATACCAAAGCTGTCTTTGCTCCGAAATTCAATCCGCCCGCTATATCAGTTTCATAACGGTCACCGACAGCCAAAATTTCTTCCGGCTGCAGTTCGTAAGTTTCACAAGCCATCTGAATCATTACAGTGTTCGGTTTTCCGATAACAAAGGGTTTTACACCGGTACAGGTTTCAACGCATCTGACCATCACTCCACCGCCGGGGCGCCAGCCATTTTCTGTGACAAAAGTACTGTCAGTATTGGTAGCATAAAATTTTGCACCGTGCTCGCATATTTCAATCATCGCCCGGGAAATTTTATCATAATTTATGTCGCGATCCAAAGAAGCAAGAACCAGATCAGCATTTTCGTCAACTACTTCAAAATTATTTTCACTCAATAATTTTTTCAGAGAAGGAGAACCAAATACATATACCCGAGGCCTGCCGGGAAAATCCTTATGCAGCTGAAATACAGTAGCGATCCCGGAAGTAAAAAACTGTTCCGGTTTAACAGTTACACCGAAAGATGCCAATTTTTCACAATATTCTTCCGGCGTACGGGTAGCATTATTGCTTCCAAAAAGAACAGTCAATCCGGTTTCCCGGATTGACTGGAAAATTTGATGAAGATTTCCGATTTCTTTCTTATCGGTCCACAAAACGCCATCCATATCAAGAAATAGCGCTTTGACTTTCTTCAATGCTGAAGTATCCATATTTTTATTTTACCTGTTTACCCGGTTCAAGGACTTTATCGATCAGTCCATATTCAACAGCTTTTTGCGCACTGAAGTAGTGATCTCTGTCACAATCCTCGAGAACCTTTTCATAAGGCTGTCCGGTATGGAAGGATAAAATATTCATCAGGTCTTTCTTCAAACGCATAATTTCCTTTGCCTGGATCTCAATATCGGAAGCCTGTCCTTCAGCTCCGCCAAGAGGCTGATGCATATGGATCGTAGCGTTCGGAAGCGCAAAACGGTGACCTTTTGCTCCGGCAGTCAGAAGAACAGTTCCAAAGGAGGCTGTAAACCCGCATGCAACAGTGTTGATCCGGTTCGGAATCATCTGCATCGTGTCATAAATTGCCAATCCGGCATATACAGAACCGCCAGGTGACTGTATATACATTTGAATATCGCGGTCCGGGTCCTCACGGCTGAGATAAAGCAATTCAGCCACTACCAGATTTGCAATTTGAGAATCTATCTGGCTTCCGACAAAAACGATGCGTTCCTTCAAAAGAAGTGAATAAATATCATAAGAACGTTCGAAGCCGCCGTTACCCTCGACTACGCTCGGAATTATTGTACTTAATGGATTCATAATTGTTCTACCTTTCCAATTTTTATTCAATTCAATAATCTTATCATATAGTTTCGCATTTTTCCATTAGAAATATATAAGCGTTATGCAAAATATTCTTATGATTAACGAAAAAAACGCCTTTCGGCGCTTTTTCCATTAAAACTCGTATTTTTATTTTTATTCGTCAGCCTTGTCAGCTTTTTTTTCATTTTCAGCTTCGATTTCAGCAGCTGCAACAGCAGCGGCTTTAGCTGCTTCTTCTGCCTGTTCCTGAACATGATCATGACTTTCGATTTCAGGATTTTCACCTTTTGCAATCGCCATAAGTCTGCCGAAAACCGCGGTCATATATGTTTCATTCAAAGCATCCTCGCGAATATGGCTCAGCATATGTTCGCGATCATGTTTATTTTTTGTATTGTTCAACTGCGGCTGCATATAACCGAGGAGCTCGTTATATTTCTTCTGGAATTCTTCGAAATTCAGGCTGATTTCTTCTTTTCTGGCGAATTCACTCAGTACAAGTTTGCGCTTTAATTGTTCTTCCGCAACCGGCTTGATTTCCTCATCAATGAATTTTTCTTCATCAGTTTTCTTCATCTTCAGCCAGGCATCAAAACCAATACCGCGATCCTGCAGATTATGCTTCAGTTCAGCAACGCGTTCCTCAATTTCATTTTTCAATTCAGCTTCGGAATATTCAACAGTTGAACCTTCTGTCATCTTTTTGACAACAGACTCAATGTATTTATTTTCTTCAGAGCGCTTTTTGCTTTCACTGAGGCTCTTTTTGAGCTCTTCCATCAATTCATCGAAGGTATCTTTTCCGAAATTCTGGGCAAATTCATCATCATTTTCCGGCAGCATCATCTTTTTTACACTCTGGATAGTAGTTGTATAAACAGCCTTGTGACCCTTCAGTGACTCAATAGGAGAATTTTCCGGATAAGTATATTCAGAAACAACTACATCACCTTCCTTGTGTCCCTTCAGGCACTGTGTATATTTCGGATAAGGCCATGCTGTGCCTTCATCATTGTCAGATCCGACAATAAACTGGTAGGGCATTTCTTTGACCAGCTCAGTAGTGCCGCCTTCTTCAATCGGCTCATCCAGTTCACCTTTGATCATAACAAAAACAAGAGCGTCATCATCAATTTCACCGTCGAAAGGTTCCTGGGAGGCATAAGGCTGTTTCAGTTCTTTCAAGGCCTTTTCGATTTCTTCCTCAGTCACAGGCTCTTCGATATAATCCTCACGGATCTCACGATAATCGCCAAGATCAACAGTTGCTTTAAGCGGTACAGTCAATGTAAATTTCGGCTCAGGAAGAATATTATCGATACTCTTCAAAGAACCCATAGCCCCCGGTTCAACACCAGCTTCTTCAAGGATGCTGCCGTATTTATCTTCAAGGAACATATCGAAAGCTTCCTGAGCAATCGCCATCTCACCAAACATATTGCGGATCACATTCGCAGGTGCTTTACCCGGACGAAAACCCGGAATACGCTGAGAACCGGCAATCTTCTTTGCGGCTTTTGTCATATATGGAGCGAATTCATCTTCCCCGACGGTAACATCGAGTTGTACTTCATGATTTTCGAGATTTTGCTTTTCGATTTTCAAGGTTAGTTCCTCTTACTTAATTAAAAAATCCACAAATAACTGCGGTTTTGTAGGGAAGGAGGGGCTCGAACCCTCACGCCTTACGACACATGATCCTAAGTCATGCCTGTCTGCCAGTTCCAGCACTCCCCCAATCCAAGTACGCCTACTGAGACTCGAACTCAGGCTCTTACCTCCGGAGGGTAATGTGATATCCACTTCACTATAGGCGCATACATTTCTTATTTTACCACTGTTTTAATATCTTATATGACATCCTTACAAAATTCATTTTTTGAGGATATATTTTATCCGATCAATATTTACAGCAAACGGATCAAAACCCAATGCATCGGCGAGCTCATCCGGCCGTCCCATAGCTGAATCACGGGCAGCCATTTGAACCTGCATAAAAACCTCATTTTCAGAGCTTACCCCGACGGACCAGTCTTCGATCAGGGGTTTCATATCATATGTTTTTCCTCTTCTTTCCCGTTCTATCTTATCCATTTCCATCAGTCCGCACATTTTTCTTTCCACTTCACGAACATCTTTGACACCGGGGAAAATGATACGATAAACTGCACTTTGGATAATAATCGTCAGAGCAGGATCTGAATAAGGAAGTTTTTCAATTTCCAGAACGCGAAGGCCGGCAGGAAGAGAATTATTGACATCCTGGATAAAGGTTTTTTCATCTGTCTGTCGATTCTCAGGGTAATCAAGCCATATATCCATCAGCTCCCCTTTGGTACCCCAGCCAAGGGGCAGAGGCCAGGAATAAGCGACCTTGGGTACAGGGTGAAAGCCTTGTGTATATGCAAGCGGCAGCTTTGCCCGAAGCAATGCCCGTATCCACACCTTCTGCAGATCCAGATGACTTGTATAACGCATTGCGCCGCTTTTTTCAAATGTAATACGTATTCGTTCCACAGGTCATCCTTTCTCCGGAAGCGGACAAAACCAACGAACAGACTCCTCTTCAGGCTGAATGTCATGAAAAGCCTGAACGATACCACATCCATAACATCCTGTCCGGCAATCCGGTCTGAGCACACCGTTCAGACTGTTTTCGTATTCTCTGCGCAGTGTACGTTTCGAAACACCCGGATCAATGATATCCCAGGGAAAAATTTCATCAGCTTCCCTCTTACGATGTACATAAAATTCCGGAGATAACCCGTTTTCCTCAAACGCCTGCATCCAGGCATCCTTCTTATAATGATCCGCCCAGGCATCGAGTTTTGCACCGAGCTGCCAGGCGCGATAGATCACTTTGGACATACGCCGGTCCCCTCGTGTACTCCAGGCTTCAAACATCGTTGAATCCGGCTCCGACCAGCTGATTTTAACGCCCGGAGTTTTCAATGCATTTTTGAGCAGGGCCTGTTTTTCCGCGACGACTTCGGGATCATCCAGCTGAGCCCATTGAAACGGCGTATGCGGTTTGGGTACAAAAGTGGCCACACCGAGATTTAATTGTGAACGTTTTCCAACCAGTCTTCTGCCAATCTTGATGACTTTAATCGCAAGATCAGCAATTGCCTGCACATCTTCCAGTGTTTCATTCGGAAGACCGATCATAAAATAAAGTTTGATTGTCGTCCAGCCGCGTCCATAAATCACTTCAGCAGTATGAAGAAGCTGTTCTTCTGTAATATATTTATTAATGGTCGTTTTGATTTTTTCCGAAGCCGCTTCCGGTGCCAAAGTAAATCCACCGGCACGGGAACCGCGTAATTGCTCCAGAATATCCACGGACACTGTATCAATTCGCAAAGAAGGCAGCGCGATATTCAGCTTTCGTTTTTGATACAGATCATGCAGTTCCGTTACCAATTCCTGTATCGGTCTGTAATCAGAAGATGAAAGAGACAACAAAGCTGCTTCTTCATATCCGGTATCATCCAGCGCTTTGGAAAGTGACCTGATAACCATATCAGCAGGCCGCTCCCGAACAGGACGGGTAATGAACCCTGCCTGGCAGAATCTGCATCCACGGCTGCATCCGCGCATAATTTCCACTGCAACCCGGTTTTGTACAACATCGATCGACGGGACAATAAACCGTTCCGGCGGTTCCGGCAATACAGGAACAATGCGCTTTTTAATACGGGATTTTGCTTTTGAATTGACCGGCTTTACAGATGCAAGTGTCCCGTCATCATTATAGTATGGCTCATAAAAGGATGGAATATAAACGCCTTCGATTTCCGCAAGAGCTTCAAGCAGCACCAATTTGTTCGATTTACTGCGCTTCCAGCTCTGATAGCACCGAATAATTTCCGGAACGACTTCTTCCCCTTCCCCAATCACAAAGGCATCTATATAGGGAGCCATCGGTTCAGGATTATACGCGGAATGGCCGCCGGCAATAACCAGAGGGCAGGATTCATCTCTTTCTGAGGAAAACACAGATAATTGCGCCATGTCCAGCAGATTCAAAACATTGGTATAAAGACTTTCATAGGGAATCGTGATTCCAAGAATATCCATATCCCGCAGCTGAGTTTTGCTTTCCAGAGTATAAAGCGGAATTCCGCGGGTTCGCATCTCAGCTTCCATATCTTCCCAGGGCAGATAGACTCTTTCCGCCCAAACATCCGGCATTTTATTGAGCTGGTCATAAAAAATCGCCAGACCAAGGTTTGGCACCCCAAGGTCATAAATATCCGGAAATGCCAGCGCTACCCGTGTTTCTATCGTTGAAGGGTCTTTCACAACAGCATTATATTCCCCTCCGACATAACGGCCGGGTTTTTGTACTTTCAACAGAAAGGTATCCAGTTTTTTTTCAATTTCATTCGGTAACATTAT
>CACYHU010000077.1 GCA_902774215.1 uncultured Chloroflexota bacterium | reverse complement strand
CTTTGTTTCCCTTAAAGGCTGGATAGAAGACGCCAAAAAAGCACCTTATTATACCGAACGCTTTGCCGACCTTTCAAAACTCGTGATGAAAGGCGTCACCACCATGGGACGCGGTCTGGTCACACTGCACAACCGCGGGGAAGACCTCTCCGCGGCACCGATGCAGATCGAAGACCTCATCTCCGTCGGCTCCTACCATTTCCGCAAGAGCTATCTCGGCGTGGTGCAGTTCTCCGCCAAACGGCCCGAAATCGGCGAACGTCTGCTGCTGAACCAGCTCAGATGGGCCGATATGCTTCTGAGGCTGTATAAAACAAAAGAAAAACTCTCGGAAAAACCGGGAATCAGATGCAATCGGCCCGAAATAAAAGACAGCGGCTCTGATGCCGCAAAGGCAAAGCTCGATGGACAGGGAAACACCGGCAATCAGCTTTCTGCTGCTTCGCCTTTCGATTCGCTGGATTCTTTATTTGTTGACCGCACCCAGTCACTCGCTTTTCACCTTCCTCACTGAATGAACCTGCCGCCTTTTCCGCCCAGCGGGCACTCTCCGCGCTGGATGGCTCAAAAAAATGCGGAATGCGGAAATCAGAAGCTCACAAGGCCAGCCATCCTGCTGCCGCTCCGGCGGCACAGGAGGACCGGCACCCGGGCTGCGCAAACGATCCCGGTAATCCGAATTGCGCCAACGATCAAAATAACCCGAAACCGGAAGAGAACGATTCCAAAACAGAAATCCCGGAAGGTCCGAAAACTCCGGACAGACAAATCGAAGAGAACATAACCAAATCAGAAAACACGGAACATGAAGTAACACCCGGTGACTTCCCCGATCGGGACCAATTTCCCGGAATTCCAGAGCCGGATCCCGGCTCGGAAGAACATATACACAAAGGGAACCGGTCACCCGAAATTCCGTTCCCGGATTCATTGCCCGAAACGGTAAGAATCATGCAAAATGTTATCAGGAGAAGTGAAGCAAACGGAGACGGAATGCTGGCTTTCACAATTGATGAAATGCGAGTCCTCGCGGAAGATTCGATCTTCGCGGATATGTATCCGCGTCTGGTGACCGATATCCGCAATGCGCTTGCCGAATATGACAGCGGCTGATTTTCCGTCATCCCCGTCACATTTCGGTTTGAACCCATATTCCTGTATCATGTATAATTATTTTATATTTGATTTCGAAAGAATATATGTCAGTTCTGAGTATTTAAACTGTGGTTTGGCTGGATTGATCATCGAAAGTGAGGAGTTATGTTTACCGTCGGGGACAAAGTAGTCCACAATGAATATGGTATCTGTAGGATCACCGGAATTTCAAAGCGCCGTTTCCCGGGACAGGAACAAAAGGATTATTATGAAATAACCCCGCTTGCCGATGACGGATATGGAACAACGATTTATATCGCGGTGGATCATAACGGTTTGCTGCGGGAACCGATGAGCCCTGACCAGATTCTATCCATGATCGATGCGATGCCTGAAACCGAACCGATTATGATCCAGTCAACCGGTAATCGTATGCTGGATATGGAAAATATTAAAACGACCTATTCTGCCATGATGCGTTCCGGCAACCCTTAGGATTGGGTAGTTCTGCTGCGGACGATATATCGCAGGGAAAAGCAGCTTTCCGCTCAAAAGAAACATATTTCCGAGTATGAATCCCATGCCCGCAGCATCAGTGAAAGACTGCTCTATGGCGAAATCGCCGGCGTGATGGATATCCCTCTCCATTCAGTGGAAGGCTTCATCACAGACAGAATTGAAAACTGCAGGGGATAAACAGTCTGCATATGATGGAAAAAGGCTGCGGTAATTTACGCCGCAGCCTTTTTAGATCCTGGAACAACAAACGCGAAAAACTTTATTTCACTGTAGCCCCGAAAGGCATCAGGGCAAGCTTCGCGAGTTTGAAGCATTGCTTCCCGAAAGGTATCCCGACGATCGTGATGCAGTAGACCACTCCGCAGATAAGCGCTTCGATGGCAAGGGGAACACCGGTGATCACTATCCAGAGTATGTTCAGAATAATAGACCCGGTGCTGTTGCTGTATTCGACCTCTTTTCCAAAGGGAAAGAAGCATAATTTGGCAAATTTAAAGCACTGGATGCCCCAGGGAATTCCGATGATCGTGATGCACCAGAAGAGACCGGCTATCGTCCAGCTCAATCCCATGATGACTCCGCCGAAGATAAACCACAGTAAGTTTCCAAGGAATTTTAACATTTTCTTCTCCTTTCCGCTGCATATGCGGATTAATTCGATTCCATGGCTGAAAAACAGCCTGTTTTTCTCTCCAGTCCTAATCATAATATATATTTTTTACCGTTTGGAATTTTTAATCTGTTTCTAATAAGTTGAAGGAGCCGTTTGGACGGTGAATGCGGCACGGGTACGGATTTCCCTGTCGATGGCACTTACAGCGAAAGAACAATTCCCCTCGGGACAGGCAGCGGTAAAGGGGATGCCGCCGGTAAAGCTGTAAAAATCCGCTGTGGCTGTCCCGTAATCCCCCGGATGCAGGACAACCAGGGAAAAATGCTGCGGAACTGAAGAATGGATACGGGAAAACCCTTCTGCCTCCCATCCCCCGTCGTTATTTTCTGCGTCATCGCTGTATCCGATGGCATTGATTCTGAAATTATCCAGCAGCAATCCATCACCGACCTTGGCGGTATCGGTGAGGTAAACGAATGAAATGCGGACCTGCTGTCCTGCCCACGGAGACAGGTCGATCGTTTCATGGAGCGGTCCGTTGGATTTCCCCGTTGTTCCGCCGCCGCGGTTCATTTGAGCCGGATCATCTGTACTGACTGTGGAAGGCAGCAGTCGTGTGACTATGCCATCCTCATCTCTGAGAAGCAGGTAATAGTAGTCATAACCGTTTTCAATGTCAAAACTGGTATCGTATTCAAGTGAAACAGGCGCGGCGGCGGTGCTTAAATCGAAATCATGACTGAGCAGGCTCATGGAGTTGCTTACGGCTCCGCTCCACCAGGCAGATCCTCCGCCCGGAATTTGGAGAGATGTGACAGGATTTTCAGCACTGCCTGTGACCGTGATATCGAAAGGTCCGCCGCAGCCGCAGGAATAGAAACGTACTCCGTACTGTGAGACCTCATGCGTTTCCGGAATACCGCAGTCAAGCAGCCGGATATCCCGGTAAATGCCTTCCTGTGGAAAGTTGTATGCGCGGTATTCCCAACCGGGGACTGTTTTCTGCTGAAGCTTCCCGAGAAGTGCTGCCGTCCATTGCTGAAATATTTCATCTGCTGAATACGGAATATTGCATTGTTCCAGCGCATGGTCAATGCCGTTCAGCCCGTTCTCCGGTTCACTGACAAGCATTTTGATAAAGTCATCTCCAAACCGGTCATGCAGGTAAACGCTGAATAGATATGCCGACCCGTAATATGGGACATTTGGCCCGTTATCCGGCCACCAGATGAGCGATCTGCCGGTTTCTCCGAGGTAGCTCTGGATGAATGTGGTCCTGAAGCTATCGAGCGTCAGGTATTCGGACAGACAGGAAAGTCCCTCATTTATGAAGCTGGGTTCATTCTTGTCATAGTTATAATGGATCATATGCTGGTATTCATGGGAAAGTGTATCGATCACCGCGGCGGGCCCCTGCGTGATGAGACGCGTGTTGAGAAATACCAGTTCCATCCCGTTGGATGCAGGACGGATCAGCGGATCAGCACAGTCTTCCGCGGAGAAATAGCCGTTATAAGCATTCCCAATCTTGCCGGTAAAAAGAACGTGGAAGCGCGGATCATTGTCTACGCCGGGATTGGCTTCAGTTCCGAAAATATCCCTAAGCATTGGCACCGTCTGCCTGTCGAAGTTTTTGAGCGCCTCGCTCACCGCTTCCGGGATCTGTTGGATTTCTTCGGTATCATACCAGAAAACAATATTGTCTGTAACCAAAAAAGCACGTGCGGGACAGTCGTTCATAACCGCTGCCGCCACATCCAGGACATGGAATACCCGTTCGCTTCCGGGTTCCCAGGTCGGTATCAGTCTCATATCCGGTGCGGATTTACCTGCTGTGTCTCCAAAAAATTCCGCAACACTGACACTCTCGTTTGGGCGGGGATCCTTTTGTGCAGCTGCCGGGCAGGTTAATACCAGGATGAGGATGAGAAAGCAGATGAGCCTTTTCAATGCCGTGTTCATGTTCTGAGCTCTCCTGCAGCAGCTGCAAGCCCCGTGCTGAACCAGATATACGGCAGGGCAAAGGTGTCCAGACTGAAGCCCTCCAGGATGAAGGCTGTCAGCGTAAAACAGCCCATCCAGGCAGCGGTCCGTTTGATCAGGTTCTCGGAGTTCAGCGTCAGAGTGCTGCTCAGCAGGCTGCGCAGATACCAGATAAAGAAAAACGCAAACCCGGCGATACCGGTCTCTGCCAGTATCCGGATCCAGAGGCTTTTGATATTGAGCAGTGTATTGGAGCGGAAAAGCAGGCTCCTGACTTCAACAAGCCGGTAGGCATAATCATTCAACGCCTGCGGCAGGTACAGTCCGGCATGGCCGAGCCCGACACCCAGCAGCGGATGTTCGTTGAAAATGCTGATGCCGCCGTCCCAGTAAACAAAGCGTGCTGCGAGACTGAGCTTTTCCGCAATGTAAAATATCGGGTCAGACCGTCCGGCGGCGTGAAGGTTAAAAAGATTTGCCATGCGGAAGTCAAGTTTTGCAAGCAGCCGCAGGATCCCATAAGCGGCTGCCGCCAACAGGATCAGGATCCCCGCATATGCCAGGATGGTGATAAGCCCTTTCTGACTGGCCGGGAATCTTTGTGATGCTTTTGTTATCAGTCTGTGGACAAAAACCATTGCGCAGAAAGCAGCCGTAAGCAGAAATGCAGCCAGTCCCACCCGGGAAAGTGTCAGAAAAAGCACCGGCAGTCCAACCGCGAAAAGCACCCGCTCGACCGTGATGAATTTATATCGGAGGCGGAAAGCACTGTATCCGGTGAGAGATGCGGCAAACCAGAATGGCAGGTAAAGCAGGTTCAGCTGATGTGCCAGCCAGGACGGTTCAAGCGTAAAACCGACAAAACGCTGACGGTAAAGCGAGCCGATCGAAAGGGTGAACTGGATATCTTTCATCCATTCCGGATAACGCTGATATCTGTACCAGAAATAGGCCTGTGCCAGGGTCCACAAACAGACTCCCGCACCGCTGATATTCAGCAGCTTGAAAGTCGTGTCCAGCTTTTGTTTTGAATCATGGTAAAGCAAAGATACCAGGTAAAAACTGAAACCGATGATCAGTGTGATCACTGCTGAGATCGTACTGCGGTATGGACCGGCGTTTTTATAATCAGGAAGCTGATAAAAAAAGGATATGGCGGTTGCAGCCAGTGCGGTGACGGTGAAAAGAACCAGCGGTGAAAGGTTCTCGGCAAAAGTCCTTTTTTCGGAAAGGAAGGGTATCAGGGAAATGACAATGAGCAGCGGAAGCAGCAGCGCGGAGGGTGCGGCTACAACGTCTGAATGAACCAGATGGACGATTACCGGTACAGAAGTCAGTGGCATCAGAAGCACGAACAGACCCCAAACGAGTTTCCAGATCCTCCATCTGCTCATATCCTGCAGCCATTTTATCATTTTTCGTTCCCGTTCTTTTCAAACCAGACAAGGGCAAATGAGATCAGCAGACCTGTCAAGGCTCCGAACAGGGTGTCTGCGGCCGCGTTTCTGGATGCCGGTCGTATTTCCAGCTGTCCCGTATTCTTTTGTCCGATCAGTACCGCGGCAGAAAGACCGTGGGACAGTTCCTGCTCATTCTGTATTGCCTGCGTGTATTCTCCGATCCGCCGGAAAGTCTCCTCTTCATTTTCGGAGCATCCTGCCGGAACAGCTGTCCGGATACTCTCTTGTATACAGCGGGATAAGCCGTCAAGATGATTTTGGTACGCTTCTGCCAGGACCGCATGTTCCCTGGCTTCCTGCAATGAAGCATGAGCTGTGTCCAGCCAGAGCATGGATAGTCTTCCGACTGTTTCCGGTTCGCTGCCTGTGATGGCTAAGCTCCAGGTTTCATTTGTCCGTGTCGTTAAGGTATGGTCAAAAAAAGTCTGATAATCTGCTTCGCCTGAATGCTGCCATACCTGTTCCATGACAGCCCGGGAGTGAATGATATCTTCAGTGATTCCCAACAGACGATCTTCTTCAAGGTCATCCAGTTTGCCGGTCCTGTTGTAATCAATACTGACAGCGAGCCGGGTGATGGCGGTATATTGCTGCGGCAGGAACATCCACAGGATATATCCGATAACTCCGCCCAGGATCATCAATAGAACCGCACGCTGCCAATGCCGGATAAAAGATTCAATTTGCTTCATAAATAACAGTATATCATACTTGCCCTGTGTATGGCTGTTTCATGGGGAAGGTTCAGGAAAACAACGATTCAATGGATAGGAGAATAGCCGTCCGCCTGTGCAAAACGGCCTCCGTTTTCTTCTTATTCTGATATTTTCTGAAACATTTAATGGTAGAATGTCGTATATAGATTGGATTGAAAAAAGACATTTTAACATTGAATTATAAAAAATGGACAGAGGGATTATGGGAAAAAGAATCGGTTTATTTTTGATCGCGTTTACAATGCTGTTTTCCAGCGCTTTCTATTCTGTAAATTTTCAGGAGGGTGAGGATCCTTCTGTATGGTCTGAAAATCTGCCGGAGTCCGGCGAATTTTCGGATGGGAACGGCAGTTCTGTTATGCAGGATCCTCCTGCGAATGATGGTCAGGTCCTTCCTGAGTGGTCTGGGGGAGATACTCCAGACACTGGAAATCAGGTCCCTGAGCAGGTGAATATTGAGGAACCCACTGTTGAACCGGTGATTTATGAAGAACCGACTGTGGAACCCGCAGCTGCTCCTGTTTGGACGGGGCTTAGTGAAGATCAGGTCTTGCTGCTTAAATTACTTTACGATGAAATGACGCAGACAGGAAAATATATGTCCGGCTGGTTTCTGGAGAACGATTATTCTCCCTGCAGCTGGTCCGGGATCACCTGCGGTGATGAAGGAAATGTTATCGGATTGTCCTTCGAAAATGCAGGCTATTTTACGACATTTCCTGAATCGATCCTGAGCTTCCGTGAATTAAAGGAATTACGGCTGGCGGATACTCTGGTCCGCGGTACGCTGCCTGAAACACTTTTTGCTGATCTTCCGAAACTGGAAAAGCTTGAACTGTCCGGCAATTTCTTTACCGGTACGATTCCGGAGCTTCCTGAATATTTTGAAGTTTATCCGGTATTGGAAAAAATCACTATCAGTGATAACCGCGAGGATGAAAGGAAAAACCAGCTTTTATATCGTCCGGAATATACCGATCTGGTGAATTTCACTCTTGATCCTTATGAATACCCCGATATTGACCTGACTCCCGGTTTGGATGGAAATATTCCTGGTGACTGGGACAGGCTGGCACTTCTTTCCGAGATAGATCTTTCCGGTAATACCCTGACCGGTGAAGTTCCGCAATCTTTTGCTCAGCTGCCTTTGCGCAGTCTGGACCTTCGTGAAAACAGTGGTTCTCTGACGATATCGCAGGATCTTTATAATTATCTCCTTTCGTTTGGTAATTCTGATATTATTCTGGATGAGCTTACTCTTCCGGCAGTTTCTGTGCAGGAGCCGGAACCTGTTGAAGAGCCTGTCAGCAGAGGATTGCCTGTTGATTCGCAGCCTGAGGAGCAGGACCTGCAGTTAAGAGGTGAACCTGTTTCAGAACAGGATCTTTTGATTCAGGCAAATCCTGTTAATCCTGATACTGTTATTACAGAGCAGCCGACGCAGGTACCGGTTGAGATTGTCCCGACTGAGATCCCGACGCAGGAACCTGTTGTGATCATTCCGACAGAAGTTCCTCCGGTCATTATTCCGACTGAGATCCCGACGCAGGTCCCGCCGACTGATGCCCCTGTTATTCCGACGGCTGTGCCTACACAGGTTCCTCCCACTCCTCAGACGATCATCATTGTCGTGACTGCCACGCCGGTCCCTCAGTATTATACGGCTACTCCGGCATCCTATTATCCCACGCAGCAGCCATATTATTATCCGACTGCAACGCCGTACACTTATCAGTACCAGCAGCCGTATTATTATCCGACCACTGCGCCTTATACCTATCCGAATCAGCAGCCGTATTATTATCCGACTGCAACACCTTATACTTACTATAATCCAAACTGGGTTTACCCGACAGCGACAAGCGCTTATTCTTATCCGCAGTATGTACAGCTCCAGTCGCCGACACAGGTTCCCACGATGGTTCCTACACAGGATCAGGCTGCGTTGCTTGGATTTACCTATAAACTTGAGGCGATGACCGAAAACAATATTCCGATGACATGGCGTTATACCGGAATGACAGATTATTCGATCAATTATCTGGATGCGTCCGGAAATATTTATCCCGGTTTTGCCATGGAATGGACTCCCGCTGCTGATTTGTGCAATGCTTCCGCCTGCAATGCAACAGTCAGTGTTCCTGATGAATTGCTGAAGCAGGGTAAATTTGCCCTGCAGCTGCGGACCAGGGATGCTTCCGGTAAGACCTATGTTTCAGATGCTGTGGAAATGGAAGTCAGCACCGCGCAGACTGCTCCGACTCCTGAACCTGAACAGCCAAAATCTTTCCTGGCCGGATTCTTTGAATGGCTTTTTGGTCCCCTTATCCGGTTGTTCGGCGGAAAGTGATCGAAAATTACCGGGTTTCAGTTATCGATATCCATTCCGGATATTGGATAGCTGAAACCTGATGACTGGAACGAGGATATATGTTTGTTTATCTTTCCAAAATGCTGCCGAATCTTATATATCCGGCAGGTTTTATTTTGTTATTGCTTTTGCTTGGGTTGTTTTTATGCCGTTCGGCCGGGGCTAAAAACCGGATGATGGGATTTCTGGCGCTTTTTGTATTTATTGCCGGAAATAAACTTCCCGGAGCGTTTTTGATCCGGAAACTTGAGCAGACATATCCTCCTTATAACGGAAGCCAGAAGGCCGATGCTATTGTTGTTTTGGGTGGTGGCACTGTGACAAAATCTGACCCGCGTCAGATTGTTGAGGTCAACGGGGCAGGGGACCGTGTTATTTATGCCGTTCAGCTTTACCGCAGCGGAGCTGCAGATAAGCTGCTTTTAGGCGGCAGTTATATTACCTGGCGTGACGGGGTCGTTTCAACGGAGGGTGGCTCAGTATCCTCTCCTGCATCTGAAATGGCGGAATTGATGAGGATGTTTGACGTACCTGAAGAGGCTTTGATCATACAGGATCACTCTGTGAATACTGCGGAAGAAGCAGTGGATGATGCAGAAATTCTGCGTGAGCTTGGCTGCGAAAAAATTATTCTTGTGTCCTCCGCGACGCATATGCGCCGTGCGGTTGCCTTGTTTGAAAAACAGGGTCTTGATGTGATCCCTGCTCCGACAGACTTCAGCTTTTCGGATCAGGAGTGGGAAAATTTCCTTCGTTTTGACTGGGCGTCTTCCTATACGTTTTTCATTCCGACGGTTGGAAACATGGAAGCTTTTCAGGGTGCAATAAAAGAGTACCTCGGGTATTTTGTATATAAAATGCGCGGCTGGCTCTGATAAAAAAAAAGGTAAAAGTCAGGAATGATCCGGAGACTTTTACCGCTGCATCTTGTTTCAAAATTTTGGATTTGTTTTTACCCGTTATACATGCTGCCTACGATCTTATAGGCGAGGCTTTTCGGGAGTATCCGGTCAAGAAAACATTCAGCTCCGGATATGAAGTCAATGGAATACAAGGGCTTCACTCTGTTTTTCAATGCTGTATCAGCAATGAAATTTCCGGCTTTCTGTGGATCAAGTCCGTTTTGTTCATCCTTTTCCATCCTGGCTACGGAACGGTTGATCCTTCCTTCGTATTCTGCGTCACCGTCTTCAATTTTTTTGCGTTGTGCGGTGAAGTCGGTTTTGATGTCGCCGGGCTGGACCGCGCAAACTGTGATCCCGTAAGGTCTGACTTCATTCAGTAATGCACAGGTATAACTGTTGACAGCGGCTTTAGATGCGGAATAATATGCCTGAAAGGGTATCGCAAAGACAGCTGCCATGGAGCTCGTGTTGACGATTCGTCCGTAACCCTGTTCCCTCATAATGGTGATGGCGGGTTTATTCACATTTACCATACCGAAAAAATTTACGTCCATCTGTCTTTTGGCATCTTCCAACGGAGTGAATTCTATTGCCCCGGAAATGCCGAAACCGGCACAGTTGACCACAATATCAAGATGTCCTTCGGTTTCTTTTACTTTCCGGACTGCAGATTCCGCAGCCACCGGATCGGTAACATCCACACGGATGTGAGTAAAGCGCGGATCGTTGAATTCTCTGCGGCTGAATGTATAGACTTTACAGCCCCTTTCATGCAGCGCAGCAGCTGTGCACAGTCCGATTCCGGAACTGCCTCCGGTAACGATGGCAGTTTTTTCAGTCATTGTTGATTGCCTCGGCAATAATTTCAGCCGCTTCGTCGACCAGTTCTTTGGAGAGTGAAGCCATCAGGCTGGTCCTGATCATACATTCACCTTCCGGTGCGGCGGGAGGCAGGACTGAGTTGACGTAAACACCGCCGTCATAGATCTTGCGGCACTTGTCCAGAGTACGATAGGCTTCGTAAGTGAAAATAGGTACGATCGGTGTTTTTGCTTCAATGATGTTTAATCCCCTGGCTTTGAGCTGCGAACGAAAACGGTCCGCAAGGTCGTTGAGATGTGCAACAATTTCAGGGTGTGCTTCAAGGTATCGGAGTGAAGCAAGTGCAGCGGCTGCCTGGGCCGGCGGAATGGATGCGGCGAACATGAATGGGCGTGAGTTGTGCTTGACCCAATCGACAACACGTGCATTGCCTGCCATATAACCGCCAAGGCTGGCCATGGATTTGCTGAAGGTTCCCATGTAAATATCGACCTGATCTTCCAGACCATAGTAATTGGCGGTTCCGCGTCCACCCTCACCTAATACGCCGAGACCATGCGCGTCATCGACCATGACTCGCGCGCCATACTGTTTTGCCAGACGGCAGATTTCAGGCAGGTTGGCGATGCCGCCGCTCATGGAAAAAACGCCGTCTGTGACGATCAGACAGCCGCGGTCTGCCGGAACCTGCTGAAGGCATTCTTCCAGTTCCTCCATGTTATCATGATGGTAGCGGAGCATTTTTCCCCAGCCCAAACGGGCTGCGTCATAAATAGATGCATGATCTTCACGGTCAAGTATTACATAATCGTTGCGTCCGACAAGGGCACCGATTATGCCGAGATTTGACTGAAATCCGGAGGGAAAAGTGATAACGGCATCTTTATGTAAAAAATTCGCTAATTCTTCCTCAAGTTCCAGATGAAGCTTCAGTGTACCGTTCAGGAATCGTGAACCGGAACATCCGGTCCCGAATTGTTCTATGGCTTTAATGGCAGCTTCCATTACTTCTGGGTTCGTGGTCAGGCCGAGATAGTTGTTGGAGCCAAGCATGATCCGCCGTTTCCCTTCCATAATGACTTCAGGAGCCTGACGCGTTTCAAGGTAGTGAAAGTAAGGATAGATACCCTGATCACGTAAATCATCCTGAATCGCCCGTTTTGAACACTTTTCAAAAATATCAATCATCTGTGTTTTCCTTATTCTATACGGATCAACAGTTTTCCGCAGAGTTTATTATTCAAAAATAATCAAGAGAAGTATATCAGATGTGAAACCGAATGAGGAAAAATAGTTATTTTTATAATTGCTTAATTATTCTCCGCGCCTGATTTGCTGTGGATCAGGGAAATCCCGAAAATCAGTATTACAGGCAGACATGCTTTCAAAATAAAGATATATCTGCCGTAATTTCCATTGGTCGGACCTGTTATAAAAACGAGTATTTGTATCAGCATGGGTATTCCGGATATAAACGCGTTCCTGTTTTTTCTCGTGAAGCAGTATATTTCATAAATGAATAGTGCCCATACATAAAACGCCGAAACCCAAAAGCATCTCAGCAGGGGCAGAGAGAAAATCCATAACCTTGCATTTTCATAAAAATTACGGATACCGGAAAGCTCTTCCGGAAAATGCAGATCCAGGTTGATTTCAGAGCAATTTTTATTGGCAAGCCACATTTCGCCGGAGGCAAAACCGAAATTTGTATTTAGTGAACCGGTATTTTTCGGGTAAAAATACAGATAATAATTATTCATTGCTGCCAATATGTATATATCCGGCCGTTTCAGAAGCATATCATACCAGGTGAAAGCATATCGCTTCAGGTCGGAAATAGTGGCTGTTTGTCTGTAGGTTTGTTTAACCGGATCAGAAATATCAGGATTATATTTTTCCCCTAACAGATCATAATCCCATACTGCATTTATATGCTTTTTCTCTGTTTCTGTAACTGTGCTGCCCGCGTCTCGAACATATCTTGCAGTTTGCTGAACCGGCAGTGACAACATCTCGCGAACGCTTCCGGGAGCAACATTACAGGCGGGAAGAATCAGCAATTCATAGGATAAAGCAAATATCAGGGTAAAGCTGAAAAGGGCTGTATAGATACTGCGTTTACCGGGAAGGAATAACAGCGTGATGAAAAAAGATGCTGTTAAGAGAAATTTCCCTTCATTTCTGAAAACGATGACACCGATGATGCCAATCAGGCAGAGAATCAAATCTTTGAAAATATGGTCGGATTTTTCGCTGATAATCGTGATGTTTTCCAGAATGACGAGAATCAGAAATGGAATATAGATGCCCTCTTTGGAAAGCGTCGTCATCTGGCCGCTGATAGCCGGATTGATCAGAAAATACGAAAGGAAAAGAATACCCCATATCGGTTTGACACTGAATTGTTTCAGCATTTTGCTTACACAATAGGCAAGCACAAGATCCAGAAGTAAATTCTGCAGCAGGATCAGTATAAATGCTCCGGCGTTATCGCTTCCGAATAATCTGTATCCAAGAAGGAGGCATTCCCGCAGCAGCATGGTGTGAGCGACCGGATGATAGTTTGAAAGTTTTGTATTTATTTTTACTCTTTCGCCGTCTGTCATTTTATAAAGCTCAGGTTTTGGAGGGGAAACGATGACCCATTCTTTTTTGTTTTCCAAACCAAATCCCTGCGCTATCTGGAAATAGATGTCGCCGTTCATGATGCCTGGAAAAGTTGCGATCATGGCTGGCAGGGATAGCAGAAACATACTGACAAACGAGGTAAGAAAAGGTTTTTTTGTGAGTGCGTGAAAAAAGAAGCTGCTTTTCGTATCTGCCGAAGAACCGTTTTGAATAAAACTGGTTTCATTCAGTTTCTGAAACAGAAAACAAATACTCATGAAAAAAAACAAGGCATACCCGGTCAGGCTGACAAGGGTTTTAAACAGTGTTGGCGGTACGAGAGATAATTCTGAGAAATCCCCGGTCTTCTCGATAGATTGTCCTGCATTGACAAAAAAACTGAAAAGGACGGATAAAAAAATCACCGGTATCATTTGTTGTTTATCAAATTTTTTTGTGTTTTGGATCATATTGCAGGTGAGAAGAAATATCAAAAGAAATAAGGGAATCTCAAGAATACTGAACATCTGAAATGTTTCTTCCGGAGAGATGCTTATTTCAAGCCCGAAGAATTGGATAAGTGTCAGCAGCAGTGCCGGGATGAATCCGGATTTTTTCTTCATGGTTTACGATCCCTTTCCGTGACTGTTCAAATCGGGATTATCAGGCATTTCTTCTTCTGTTTCCTGAAATTTTACGACAAGAACTCCGTCTATAACTTGAATTGATCCGTCATTGGGATAACATGGCATATCTTTTATTTCAGAGCGTGAAACAAACTTATTCGGATCTTCTTCCCATGCCTTGAAATTCAGCCAAATTTCCATGAATATTCTCCATGGTTCGGTTTCCTGTAATTGTCGGAACCCGAAATAGGGATGGACATGGATGTAATTTAATTCCTGTATTTCCGGAATAGTAGTGTCCCATTCGGCTGCGTGTGGATTACCGATGTAAGCAACCTTCATTGACGCATTATAACCCGGTACACTTTGCATCCTGGTAATCAATGTTGAATAAAATCGTGTGGTCTGTGATTGTACAATGGTGAGACGCATGTAGCAGAGGTTGTCAAAACGAATGAAAATTAATATCATCAGGAGTAAAACAACTGCTGAGCAGTATTTTGCTGCCCGTTTGATTACCGGTGTAAATATTAGCTGTGTTTTTTCAAAGATCCAAACGAAGAAAACAAAAAACATGGTATATCCATACATCATCAGCGCGTTGCAATATGTTTCATCTGCCATAACGAAGATGAAGTTTACGGCCAAAGGAATGCATAAAGACAGGAGAATAGTAAACAATAAGCTGGCTGTATTTTTTCGAATCGAAATACATAATGCAATCAGAAAAACAATGGTCAGGATAATTGCAATGCGGAAAAGAATGCTGCTCGCGCCTGGAAAGATATTATAAAATGTATCCGGCTGCGGATTGAAAAATTCTTTGTACGCAAAAAAAGCTCTGGATAGATAATCCCTTATCGGAATACTTGATGCTGAGCCGATACCTTTGTAGCCGCTCAGTTCTTCTCCGCTCAGTTTTATAAAGAAGTTTGTTCCTGCCGTATAAAGAGTTAAAAATGCTGTAAGACTGATTGCTATGACAGGCAGCTTTTTATATACCATGATCCGTTCAGCCTTTGATGTAGCCTGTGATATTCTCATGATGAGCCAAAACAAAAACATACAGATCATTATGGGAATAAATGACTGATAAATTCCAACAGAACTTGTCATTAATAGAATTCCCGTGATAATTATGTGCCATTTTTCTGATCGGAGAATCAGGTAAGGCCCAATAACTGCCAGTAAAAGGGCAATTCCAAAAAACTGAGCGATAAACATGTAACCGAACATCCCGGCTGCGACAGGTATTGATGTAATGATGCCGCTTAGCAGAACACAGTTCCATGGAGACCGGATGTCAAACAGATCGATCAATAAACACAGTGAGATTGCGATGCAGAAAAGTACTACGAAGCCGTTAAAGGTTGGAATGTTGTATATGCTATCCTGAAACAGCAGATTTTTCAGCTTTTCTGTAATAAAAAGCATCCAGCGGCCGGATGAAAATGTTGCTCCTCCGCTGAACATATAGCGCAGGTCATCTCGGTTGGAAAGTTTGTTAAACAGCATTATGCCGTGTGACAGTATACCAATTATGAATGTGGATACAAAGGCATATTTCTGTTGTAATTTCAATTTTCGCCAAATCGGAATATCCATAAACGCTCAGCTTTTTTATAAGATGAAA
>CACYHU010000076.1 GCA_902774215.1 uncultured Chloroflexota bacterium | reverse complement strand
AGCCGAACGGGCGAAGAAACGCTTCGAAAAAAAGATGGACCGCCTGCCGCGCTTTGGATTAAAAGAATACCCGCCTTTTCCCTTCCCGAAGATCCCCGGGATAGGACTGGATGAGTTGGAACTGCGGAAGCTGCTGATGGATGAAGCCGAAAGCCGGCTCGACATTGCGGAGGCAGGCCTCATCGCCCGTGAACCGCTCGACCGCCTGATCGAAAGATTCAAAAAGTTAAGTGGTCAGGGGTCTGTGGCCGGTGGTCAGTGGGAAGGAATCGGCGGTCAGAAAGCGGGACCTGTGATCCCTCAGGCCGGAGCTCCGCCGCGCTCCGGTCCCTCCGGGGAGACCCGCAGAAAACTGCGGGAGAAGCGGAAAAAGAAAAAATAAACGGAAAAAAAGAAGAATTAAACAGCACGCCTGATACAGACGCAATATATCATTGCGCCTGTGTCAGGCGTGCTGTTGTATCTGTGTACGGGGACGGTTATCCAGCGCGCGGAGCGGCAGCGGGGAACTGTCACCGGGGCAGGACGGTCCGCTTCAGAGGAAAAAAAAATTTATTGCTTATCGTTACGGTTCCGCTGATCGTATTCAGCCCATTTATCTTCCCGCTCGGCATCTTTGTTCATAAGGTTCTTGATCAGGAAAAAAATGACTGCAGCTCCTGATAATGCTGCCAGAATAATGAGAATAGTTTTCAATTCCATAATGTTTATTTACTCCTTAGTTTGTTCAAATGATCTGCCATGAAAAGATCATGTTCGATTGCGAAATTACCCGTGACCGCTGCCCCTTCCGGAACATCGGATGCCGCCACGGCGCCGAGCGTGACCCGGGCGCCGTCTCCCACGCTGACCTCGCTTGAGACGGTGGCATTCGGCCCGATCCAGACGTCATCCCCGATCACCGCGGAACCGCAGATGCACGCCGACGCGGCGATGAGGTTCCTTTTTCCGATGTGGGACCCGTGCGCGATGTGGACCAGGCTTTCGATCTTTGTATCATCTCCGATGCGGGTCTCATGCCAGGGAAAGAGCGAACGGGAGATATTGCAGTTATACTGGATCTCCACCCGGCTGCCGATGACCAGTTTTCCCCGGTGTTCCACACCCAGCATGCCGCCGGTCCCCATACGCATGAATTCCAGCCCGCTGCCGCCGAGCATGCTCCCCGAACGGATGATGCAGTCCGGGCCGATGGCAGTGCGGCCGTAAATGACAGTGCAGGCTTCAACGATGGTGCCTGCGCCGATGGTGACGTTCAGCGGGTCGATGATCGCCCGCGCGTCCACCTGTGCCGACGGGTCGATCACGGTCGGCCGGTCGGGACCAATATAACGGGCTGCCCATTCAGGTCCGCAGAGGCGGTTATGCAGCCCGAAAAAATCAACACGCAGGTTCGGTACAGCGCAGATGCCTCTGCCGCTGCCTTCCGCTCCTGCCCGCTCCGCCAGCTCCTGCGGAACCATCAGGCAGGAGATATCCGGATTTTTCAGCGCAATGCGCAGAAATTTCGCGTTTCCGCAAAAAGTCAGCAGCGGAATGCCGGCTCTCGCTCCGCACAGCCCCAGCCCGGCGAATTCTCCATCACGGACCAGCTGCCAGTCCGGCAGGCAGATTTCCGATAAGCGGATCATTTCCATATTTCCGATACCTCCCCGAAGCGGATATCCTGTTCCTTCGCTGTTTTTACCAGTGCTGTCAGGAAATCTCTGGCACCCATATCCGGACCGTGGTTTACAAACGGGCCCAGCTTTTCAAACTCGTGATAGTAAGGCTTCGCCCGGTTGTAGCGTTCCATTTTTTCCATGTTCAGGTACAAATGGATCGGATGGAAGTTGAAGATCCGGAGCGTGTCACCGCCTGAGGTCAGGTGACTTTCCGGTGACGGGGCGTCTGTTTCCGCGGCCCAGGCGTCGTCCTCATAGAAAAACGGCAGCCGTTTGAGCCCGGTGAAGTGGTAAAAAGACTTCAGCGTGATACCGGAAGAGAACGGGATGAACAGATTCATGTCCGCATAAAATCCCATCTCCTTTGCCGTCACCAGGATCGGTGTGGCGTCCACCAGCGCGTGGCAGCGAAGCACCTTCGCTTCAGGAACCAGCGCCTTCATTTCCGCCAGAGTTTCCCGGAAGCTTTTGGAAGACTGACCGTTCATCTGCGGCAGAAAATTCGGATGGATCCCGAGAGTGAAAAGCGGATGGTTCCGCAGTGTTTTCAGCATGGGCGTATCATTCGTGACAAAAAAGCAGACCGGGATGTTCAGCTCCTCCGCCAGTGCGATGGTGTCGCCCAGTACCCCGTCATTCGCCCAATCCATATCCATCGTGATGTATACTGTTTTGTTCATAAAGTTCACCGATGGGCTGTTCCCTTCTGAAATGTGATTTACCGGCCGCTGAAAGCTTCCAGATCCATAAATGTCTCGTCCAGGCCGCGCATAATATAACCTTCCCTGTAGGCGAAGTGCGGTTCGATCTGTTCACCCAGCAGGTATTTGCGGATCATAATGTCCGGTTCATTGTAGCCCACCATGGCACGGAACGAGGATGTGCCGGAGTAGCGCGGATTGATCTCAAAAACAAAGCATTTCCCGTCCACAAAACGCAGCTGTATATTGATGGCGCTGCGGGTGCCGAGTTCAAGCGCGATTTGTTCACATTGTGAGGTGACTTCAGGAAAGCGGCCGATCTGTCCCTGTGAGATCCCGTTGGAGATCACCAGCATCTCGCCGGTATAGCGGGATTTGATTTTCAGCCGGTTGGAAAGGGCGGTCATAATATTTTTCTTTACCGCGATGGAGTTGATCAGCTTTCCTTCCATATCGGTCAGGACACCTGCGGTATATTCGCAATCCGCGTTTCCCACATATTCCTGTACGATGAATTCGTCATAAATATGCAGCATCCAGGTGCCGAAGAGCTGCAGCTCCTCTGCGTCCTGTGCGATATAGGCATTTGCCGAGCCGCCGCCCCCGATGGAGGGTTTGAGCACGACCGGGAATTTTGTGATCCTTTCAAGATCCGCCTGTTCCCGGATCGTGACGGAAGCCGGATGGGAAAAGCCGTGCGCGTCCAGCCATGCCATGGTTTTGGATTTGTCCATACACCTGTCGATGACCTCTTTCGGGTTCATCGGAAGGAAGATGCCCGCTGCGCGTACCTCGTCCTGTACAGCGCTGATCTTTTTCAGTTCCGGTTCGGAGCCGGTGAAGAGTGCCTGAACGCCTTCTTCTTTGCAGACCTTCAGCAGGGTCTCAATATACGCCGGGTCGGAGGCTGGCGGCAGGATGCGTTTTTGATCTGTCAGGAACAGCCCCTTTGAGACCGGGGTGATGTCCGCCCCGATCAGATAATAATTCTTGTCGGACATCTTCAGGGCTTTCACCAGCTGTTCGCCGTTCCCGCCCCCGCCGACGCCCGTAACCATCACACGAATTCTTTCCATTTTTGTCTTACCTGATTTTCTTATGATTTATTCATAATGTCTGTCTCTTCTGCAATTATCATGCTTGAAGTCTGGGTTTCAAAAGAATAATAAGCTGATTGAATTGTATCACATTACATTCTCAGATATAATTTTATCTTTTTTCATTGCTCTCTCACTCTATTGTATGAACAGGCTCCGTCACTGAATTTGTATTCATAACGGGTATCAGGCAGAGCTCTGACACAGGAATGCAAACTGCCGGTCCCCGGTGGAATGATGATCTGTTTGGGTTCCTTTTTCTGCAGCGTTATAATGAATTCTTCTTCAAATCCTTCGCCATATTTCAGAAAATCACGCTGATACTCAGCAAAACAGGAAACCGGGGGGTATGTTTGTGTTGAGGTTTATTCCGGGTATAAAATTAATTGAAATCACCGGGCTTCGCCTCGGTCTGCCGGAAAAAACAGTATGTGCTGTCGTTGAATTTGAGCTCATAATGCAGGTCCGGAAGAAATTCCGCGTAGGGAACGGTTCCGTCCGCTGAGCAGTTTCCGATGATCCACAAGGGTTTTTTCTCCCGCAGTGTTTCAATGAACTCCTGTTTAAACGCAGGATTTACTGCAAAATGTCCTCCTTGATTGGCAACAAAGCGAGAGCATGGCTCTATTCCTGTATTCAGATAAATCTCTGGCGAAACATTGATTGCGATGGCAGAATTCTTTTCTGATTTTGGAAAATATAAATTTACTGTGGAAAAGACTGGCTGTTGGGCTGCTCCCATATAATATTTTCCCCAGTTTAGTGTATTGTTAAAATAAACGCTGAAAACCAGGATTAATACAATCTGTGAAGGGATATTTCTAGATTCGGTATAAAGTATCAGTGTAAGCCAAAAGACAGGTACGTAAATTATGAAATAGTGATCAAATCTGTTGATGATGAGAAAAAAAGCTGTGTTGGCAATTATGATTGCTGTGATCATTACATCGATAAAGCGAAATTTTCTGCTTTTTAGAAGATATAATAATTCCAGTACCAAAGAAACTGCAATAGGAAGAAATTTAAGCAGCAGTGCATATCCTGTTATTGATATCGCTGAGCCTTCAGAATATTTTATATTAAAGAAAAAAGTCGCGTAAAGCATTTCCCATACTGCTTTTTTCAATCCAAACCAGACAAACAGAGGAATTGTAATAACAGCTATTCCTAATAAACCGAACAAAATGTTTTTATATAAATTTTCCCATTGATGTTTGTACACCAGATATGCAGCAATTACAAGAATTCCCATGATGATGGTAACAGCATTGTTGATCCGTATGAATGCAATGAGAGAAAGACAAATACCATGAAAGAATGCATATTTGTAAGGGTGAAGCTGATCATCAGTTGTATGGATCGCATAATCTGTGAAGAGGTACAGACTACAGCAGATCATAGGCATTGACCAATCTTCACTTAAATTTCCACCTTGCAAAAAACTCCCCAGTACTGTAAAGGTACAGACAACGATTATGAAATAAAGAGGCAGTTTGAACTTATTTTCAGCAATTTTTTTATTGGCTTTGTACATAAAGTAAACAGACAGGAAAAATGAAAACAATTCCATCACAAAAATAAGAGAAATTTTTTCGTTTCGCGTCCCGTGCAAAGCACCGATTGCTTGAATGAGGTAAAGAATCGGTCCTTTATGGTCCCATATGTCGATGTATAACGATTTTCCCCGGATTATCTCTTTCCCGATTACCCGGAAAAAGGCTGAATCATTTCCATAATAATATCGTGAAACAGGACTGGTGGTGGTAAGAAAAATAAATGAGAAACCAGCGATGAATATCAGTATCAAAAATATAAATAACCAATTGATAATTTTCTCTTTCATATTTCTTTCCCTTAAAGAAAAAGGATAATAATTCTCCTTGTGATGTGAGAGCGATTGGCTTGTAAATCTTGTCATCATAAATGAAACAAACAATCCATTAATCAGCTGTTTTTAAGTAATTATTGTATCATACAGATCATATTATTATAATTTTGGGTTAATGGAAAAAAATTGAGGTATTGAGTTATGCAGACTGTGATGATGATTTTTACATTGTTTTTTTCCTTCGCTGTGCCGATAGGATTACTGGTTTATTGGAAAAAGCGGAACGGACTGTCAATTTTTCCGTTTGTTGTGGGCGGTATGTGCTTCCTGTTGTTCGCCATGGGTTTGGAGCAGATGCTGCACGCGGTGTGCATCGGGATGGATACACCGGTCTCCCGGGCTATTCAGGCAAATCCCTGGCTGTATGTCGCTTACGGATGTCTGGCTGCCGGGATATTTGAAGAAACCGGACGCTATTTCGGGTTTAAAGTGCTGCTTCGGAATTATAAGGAACGGCCTGTTTCTGTCGCTTACGGTATCGGCCATGGCGGCATCGAAACGATCATGACGCTGGGGCTCACCTATCTTTTGCTGACCCTGGTTCATTTTGGCGTTGGCATTGGCGATCCGGAATCAAACGCCATGCTCATGGAGTCCGTACGGACTTCCTCCGCTGCTGAAATGGGTCTTGCGATGCTGGAGCGGATTTCCGCAATGATGATGCATATCAGTCTTTCGATCCTTGTTTTTGCTGCTGTCCACGGGGAGAAGAAAAAGTACCTTTATCCCCTGGCAATAGTCCTCCATGCGTTTACCAATGTGATGGCGGGTTTATATCAGACAGGGCTTGTGGCGAATATTCTGCTCGTTGAGCTGGTCACTTTTGCCTGCTCTGTTTGTATTATGATTTTTGGCAGGAATATCTACCTTCAGATCGTACCCGGTGAAAAATGATATCCGCACGTGCTGACCATGAATGATATCAGCCTGATTTCACCCTTCACCTTTTTTTATTAATACGATACAATTCTAATTAGAAAAACGGAGGTTAAACTATGCATTGCACCAAACAGGTTTTATCTGATATGCTCTGGGTCGGAGCTGATGACCGAAGACTCACCTGCTTTGAAGGTGTTTACGGTGTTCCGGACGGAGTCTCTTATAACTCTTACCTTTTGCTTGATGAAAAAACAGTTCTTTTTGATACTGTGGACAAAGCCGTCGCGCATACTTTCTTTGATAATGTCGCTTATGGGCTGAACGGCAGAAAACTGGATTATCTCGTTATTCATCATATGGAGCCGGATCACGCGGCAACGATCGAAGATCTGATCTACCGCTATCCGGAAACCACCATCGTCTGCAACGCCAAAATCAAGGATATGCTGGCGAACTACTTTGACTATGACATGACCGACAGGCTTCATATCGTCAAAGAAGGGGATACACTCAGCACAGGAAAACACAATCTGACCTTTGTCATGGCGCCGATGGTCCATTGGCCGGAAGTGATGATGTCCTATGATCTGACCGATAAAATTTTGTTCTCTGCTGATGCCTTTGGCGCTTTTGGCGCCCTGAACGGGCATATTTTTGCGGATGAAGTGGACTTTATGCATGACTGGCTGGATGAAGCCCGCCGGTATTACACCAATATCGTCGGTAAGTATGGCCCGCAGGTTCAGGCTGTGCTCAAAAAAGCTTCTGCATTGGAGATCAATTATGTCTGCCCGCTTCACGGTTTCGTCTGGCGCAAACATTTCGGCGATTTTCTTGAAAAATACAATCTCTGGTCCACTTATACACCGGAGATCAAAGGCGTCTGTCTGGCTTATGCCTCTGTCTATGGACATACCGAAAACATGGCCAATATTCTGGCTGCGAAACTGGTTGACCGCGGGATCCCGGTGGAGATGTTCGATACCTCTGTGATTCCGGCGTCATTTATTGTTTCCAGTGCTTTCCGCAACAGCCATCTGGTCTTTGCCGCCACCACCTATAACGCGGGCGTTTTCGTTACCATGGAAAACCTGCTCAATGATATCGTAGCGCACAGTCTGAAGAACCGCAAGGTGGCTCTGCTGGAGAATGGTTCCTGGGCCCCGATGAGCGGCAAGATCATGAAGGATATGCTTTCCAAACTACCGGGTACTGAATTTATTGCTGATACCATCACCATCAAATCTTCACCGAAGACGGCTACACTGGAGCAGCTGGATGCCATGGCGGATGCAATCGCTCTGGATATCGATCCGCATCTTTATGATGTGAAAGAAACAACTGCCGCTCCGGCTGCAGCTGCGGAAGCTGCTTATGTTACGAAGGCTGTTGCAAGCGTCGATTCCACTGCTTTCTTCAAATTCACCTATGGCCTGGAGATAGCTACCACACAGGTGGATGGAAAAGACTACGGCTGTATCATTAACTCCGCTGGTCAGGCCGCGGATGGCGATCCGAAGACAGTCACCATTTCTGTTATCAACAGGAACCATACCGCTGATATGATCAAGGCAGCCGGAAAGTTCAACATCTCTGTACTGACTGAGGACGCGCCTTTCTCCCTCTTCCAGCATTTCGGCTTCCAATCCGGACGCGATGTGGACAAGTTTGCGGATGTTGAATATGATGATCGGCTGGCAAACGGGATCCGTTATATTCCCGTGTATACCAATGCCGTGTTCGGTTGTGAAGTGATCCAGTCTGTTGATCTGGGTAAATCCACGCTGTTTATTGCTAATGTCACGGAAGCAAAGGTGCTCTCCAACGCGCCGAGCGCGACCTACGCCTACTATCATGCTCACATCAAGCCGAAGAAGGCACCTGCCGCTGAACAGAAGGAAGGCTGGCGCTGCACAATCTGCGGTTACTTCTATGAAGGAGCCGAGATGCCGGATGATTATATCTGCCCGCTCTGCAAGCATGGCAAGGACGCCTTCGAATACGTCCCTGCGGTGAAGGTGGAAAAGAAGAAGGGCTTTATCTGCAAGATCTGCGGTTACTTCGAACCCTTTGATGGTCCGGAACTCCCTGCGGATTACCAGTGCCCGATCTGCAAGCACGGCCGCGATGACATGGAACCCGCGGAACAGTAAGAAGACTGCAAGCCGGTTTTATTGATCTGTATATCAATATTTTGAAATGAAATAACAGCCAGTAGTTTTTTACTATTGGCTGTTTGTATTTGGATTTATCTTGTTTTCTCCGGGATTATTTATTTTTTAGCTGAGATTTTATTTTTTATAAATCTTCTTTCCTTCGCTGAAGACGGCCAGGACGCAGCCATGTTCACGGCGGTAGATACAGCGCTCGAGGCGTTCCCGGATTGAAAGGGGCCGGACAACAGGCAGTGTGCGGTCTTCCACAACAATGGCGTGCAGGGCATTTCCGGGAGCAAATCCCGGCTTTTCCCCGAAGAAGGGTGCTGCTGCGGAAGTACCAAGGTAGAATGCCTCTATGACACTCAGAAATTCTGTCTTCCGGTCATCCATGATGCGGCGCGCTTTGGAAGCCCGGATCGCTGCGGTAATATTTTTGAACATGGAAAGGTGATCTCCGCCCGCGATATCGCTGCCCAGAACAACATTTAGTCCCTCATTCATCATCACACGGACCGGAGCGTAGCCCGAAACCAGGTTTTCATTGGATGCGGCACAGTGAACTGCCCACACACCTGCTTCTTTTATTGCTTTTCGTTCCGTTTCATCAGACCAGACACAATGCGCCATCAGGGTTTTGTCGTTCCATAAACCATATTTCTGATAGCTTTCCCAATATTGCGTGCAATCCGGATGCAGTGATTTCACCAGGTCCAGTTCGCTGGTGTTTTCTGAAAGATGCGACTGGATCGGCAGATTTTTCTCTTTCGCGATCTTTCCGAGCTCCTGCATCAGTTCTTTGGAACAGCTTGGGGTAAAGCGGGGGGTGATCATCGGTTTGATGTGTTCAAAATGGCACTCTTCCAGCCAGCGGACAGTTTCTGATATTGATTCTTCGGTCGTTTCCAGATAATTTTCTCCGCCGTTCCTGTCCATGTTGACCTTGCCGACGTAACCGGTGATGCCCGCGTTTTCCAGCTCCTCCATCAGGATCAGCGTTGCTTCCCGGTGGATCGAGGAGAACATGCAGACCCGTGTCGTTCCCTTTGCTGCCAGTTCGCCTGCCAGCCGGTGATAAGTTGTCCGGGCAAAGTCTTTATCTGCAAAACGGGCTTCTGTCGGAAATGTGTATGTGTTCAGCCATTCCAGAAGAGGCCTGTCCATTCCTATTCCCAGCATGGGGTATTGTGGGGCGTGCAGGTGCATATCCGAAAAAGACTGCATCACCAGTGCATCCCCGTAGTCTTCAATAAACGCATTTTCATATTCCTGAGGAAGTTTCTGGTATGTGCCTTTGATTTTTCCATCTTCGGCAATAAGGTAGCCGTTTTCCGTGATTTCAAGTTTTCCGAACTCCGGTGCGGAGATGATGTTCCCTTTGATAATTACTGTTTCCATTTACAACTCCTGCCATAATGAGGGATCGTTAATTTATGCGCTGTGCATAATATATGCTGTTTATTATACAGCTTCCCTGCTGTTTTTTCAAACGCGTTATCGACAGCCAACATCTGTATGAGTAAAACAGCCTGATCGGTCTTGTAAATGAGAAGGAGCTGTCGCACATTTTTTATGGTGTGTACGACAGCCTTTTTCATAAATACCATCAAAAGCAAATACTTCGCAATGGTGGGCAGGCAACAGGTCTTGCCGGCGGGAGAACTTCCCAAACCATGGAGATATTGCCGGGTCCGGGCAGGCTGTCCTTCAGTCACTCGCCGGCTTTGGCGCCTTTAAATAACGCGAAACGGCTTATTTTTTGTTTTGGGGAATCATTTGAATAATCGTATCATCAACGGAGTGATTCAGCAGCTTATACAGGGGTGTCGGGGGACACGCGTGAGCTTGCTCAGCGCGTGTCCCCCGACTGAATTAACCGGGACGCGGGGATCACTTTCGCTCCCGGCTGACGTTTATTCCGCGTCCCTGCGAAGCACTCCCTCCCGATGGCTTTTCAAATTTATAATTTGCGGCAGCCCCTTTGATTCACGATGCGGAAATATGGGAACTTCCGTATTTCGGGCAGGCTTTCGAAACTTTACTGACGGATCCTCAGCAGTTTCATGCTGCCGTAAATTTTCTTTCAGCGGTTATTTTACTCTTCTTCAGTCAGCGGTTGGATAGAGCCGAAAATGAAACCGGAGAGTTTGTTGATTTCTTCGTTGGAGATGACCGGTTCGAGTGAGACCTGAATAAAGTATCCCGGTTCGGTCGTGCCGATGGCAGCAGTCAGATCTTCATCGGCGGGGTTCAGGAAAATCAGCGCGTCAAGTCCGTTAATAACGTAATATCCCGCAATTTTTGCATTTTCCATGTTCTCAGTGATAAGCTCCTCAAGGTCAGCCAGTGTTTCGCATTCAAGGTAACGATAGCTGATCAGGACTTTAACCTCCTGATCTTCAGTTGCGAAATATCTGACAAAACCATGATCAATATCTTCCTGGGAAAGTTCTGTCGGCTCCAATCCGTTCGGGATCATGATTTTAAAACCATGCTCGGAAATATCGTAAAATTCATACCCGTAACCGGTCTCATTGAAGTCTTTTTCCAGGTCTTCCCAATTAATTACCTCAGGTTCATCCTTGGTCTGTGCCATGGCAGGCATTACAAAAAGGCAGAGTGCCAACAGAACAACGAATAACTTTTTCATATTTTAAAAACTCCTGTAATTTGAAATTCTATATGGTAACTATTCAGATAATTCCCGTTTTGGAATATCCCTTTACGGATCCGCTTATGAAGAATTTTCCCGGACAGCTATCACTATATCATGAATTATAATCATCCTGAAGCCTTTTTTCGGTAATTTTTCCATTTTGATTAACTCAATAACATCCTGATGAAAGATACTTGTAATTCTCGATCTCCTCTTATTTTGAGCAATTGCTCCGGCAAAGAGTCACACGAACACGATTCTGATAACTCCGGTCAAAGTGTTTTGGATGTATACTTAACCAGAGAATTTTAATGTGGTGGGAGATCAGTTCTTTTGCCACATAAAACGAGACAAAAAAGTCCCTTTTTCATGTTTTTAAAAAGGAGCCGCAGATGAAGCTTTTATTCCGCTTCATGAAAAAATATTGGTTTATGGCGCTGCTGGCCTCGGCTTTTATGATCGGGGAGGTTTATATTGACCTGTATCAGCCGCGAATGATGGCAGAAATTGTCAATGAGGGGGTTCTTGGCCTCTCCAACGGCGGGAAACCTGATATAAATCTGATCGTTTCCACCGGGATCAGGATGCTGCTGGTAGTGATAGCGGGTGGGCTTTGCGGCTTGCTTTCGGCAGTATTTACCAATATGACCGGACAGGGTGCTGGTAATGACATCCGCAAGCTTTGCTTTGAAAGGATCATGTCCTTTTCTTTCGAGCAGACAGATGAATTTTCAACCGGATCACTTATCACCCGTATAACGAACGATGTGAATCAGGTGCAGCAGCTTATTATGCAGCTCATTCGCGGGTTGGTGCGGTGTCTGATGTTTTTTATCGGGGGTTCTGCCGCACTGCTCTCGCTGGATATGAGCTTTGGTGTGATCGTGGCTTGTGCCTTTCCGCTGATCCTGATCGATATCATATTTGTCGTTTGGCGGGCTAATCCGCTTTTCACGGTTTTACAGAAAAGCCTTGACCGTTTGAACAGCATTATTCAGGAAAACGTCACCGGCATTCGTGTTGTGAAGGCTTTTGTTCAGGAAAAAAGTGAAGAGCAGCGCTTTAATGAAGCAAATCAGCATCTGGTGGATACTCAGTTCAATGTTCAGATGCTGCTGTCTTTCCTTCGTCCGGTAATGAACATTGTGCTGAATATGGCTGTGGTCGGGATCATATATGTCGGTTCCATTCAGGTACAGGAAGGCAGCATCGCTCCCGGTACGGTAATGGCGGCGATAACCTATATCTCCCAGATTCTCAACGGTATGATGATGCTGGCGATGATTTTCCAGATCCTTTCCCGCGGTCTTGCATCCACAAAACGGATACAGGAAGTTATCGATACGCAGTCTGAGATCAAACAGGAACCGCTTCCGATGGTCGGAGACGGGTCGAGGGGTTCTGTGCGCTTTGAGCATGTAAAATTTGTCTATAACGATAATGGCTCGGAAATCCTGCATGATATCGATCTTTCCATCCTTCCCGGTGAAACACTGGCAATTATCGGTTCTACCGGCTGTGGAAAAAGCTCACTGGTAAGCCTGATCCCGCGCTTTTACGATGCGGCGGAAGGCAGGGTTTTGGTAGACGGTATCGATGTACGGGCATATGATCCGGCAGAATTGCGGAAAAAGGTCACTGTCTGTCTGCAAAAGGCTGAATTTTTCTCAACGACGATCCGTGAAAATATCGCTTTGGGAGATCCGGATGCGGATGATGAAGCGATTCGGAAAGCCGCTGCCGCTGCTCAGGCAGATAAGTTTATCCAACATCAGAAGGATGGTTATGACACAGCGGTTGCCGAGCGCGGTATGAGCCTTTCCGGAGGTCAGCGGCAGCGCATAGCGATTGCCCGAGCCCTGTTGAAAGGCGGAGAGATCCTGATCCTTGATGATGTGACCAGTGCTCTTGACCTGAAAACCGAGGCGGCTCTTTATGCTGCCCTGAATCGGGATTATACGAACCTGACAAAGATCATCATCGCGCAGCGGATCGCTTCTGTCCGGAATGCCGATCGTATTGTTGTTCTGGATGGCGGAACGATCGCGGGATGCGGAACGCACGAAGAACTGATGGCTTCAAATACGCTGTATCGTGATATTTATGATTCCCAGCTTAAAGAGGAGGAGACATTATGAGTCAGCAGCCTGTATCCTCTGCTGTTCAGCGGGGTTTTAATCGGGGCGGAAATCGCTCAGGAATGGGAAGACCGGTCGAAAAACCTAAAGATCAGAAAAAGGTTTTGAGCCGTCTTATCGCGTTTTTTAAACCGGATATGAAATATGTGTTTCTGTTGGCATTGGTTGTCATTTTTGGCGTGGCCGCCAGTGTCATCGGACCGGGTATGCAGTCAAAGGCTATAGACAGCCTGGTGAGGGGGGCTTTTTCTGAAATTCCCGGGATCCTGGGTTGGATGCTTTTTATTTATATTCTCAATGGTGTGGCAACCCTGCTTCAGGGATTCTTCTCTGCCAGACTTTCCCAGCGGGTAATTTTCCGGCTGCGGGGTGAGCTTTTCGGTAAGGTGATCTCTCTTCCCATTCCATGGCTGGATAACCATTCCCATGGAGACGTGATGAGCCGCATGACAAATGATGCTGAAAATGTCTCAAATGTGATCTCATCCAGTCTGTCATCCCTGTTTTCCGGCGTATTGACATTGATCGGTACGGTGATCATGATGCTGCACTACAGTGTGCCGCTGACACTTTTGACCTGTGTGACCGTGGTGCTTTCGGTATTAGTTACAAATTTGATGTCAAAACTGATGCGGAAATATTATGTGCGTCGTCAGGAATTGCTTGGAAAGCTGAACGGGATCGTTGAAGAAAAGGTGTCTGCCGGCAAGACAGTCACTGCTTATAATTTGCAGGCAGCTGCCATAGCCGAGTTCAATGAAGCCAGTGATGAAATGACAAAAATCGGTATTACCGCCGATATTATCGGTAACGCCATGGGGCCGTTGATGAACATGATCAACAATTTATCGTTTGTGATCGTAGCGGCTTTTGGTGCCTGGTTTGCTCTGAAGGGTATGATTTCCGTCGGGGTGATCTCAGCATTTATAATTTATTCCAAACAGTTCTCCCGGCCGATCAACGAACTGGCTCAGCTTTACGGACAGATCCAGACAGCTTTAGCCGGTGCGGAGCGTATTTTTAATATTCTGGATGCCCAAAGCGAAGACAAGAGCGGTGAGGTACAGCTGAAAACGACAAAAGGGATCATTGAATTCAAACATGTTAATTTCAGCTATGTACCGGGCAAGCAGGTGATCCATGATTTCAATCTGAAAGTTGAATCGGGAAAGAAAATCGCACTGGTCGGGTCGACCGGATCCGGAAAAACGACTGTTATCAATCTGCTGATGCGCTTTTATGATATAGACAGCGGTGAGATAACGGTGGATGGGATTAATATCAAAGATATCAGCTCTGATACGCTGCGGGATGCCATCGGGATCGTTCTGCAGGATACGGTGCTTTTTACCGATACAGTTCGTAATAATCTGAAATATGCGGACAGGTCAATTTCCGATAAGAAGATGATCGAAGCCGCTGAGCTTTCAAACTGTGATAAAGTTGTCGCGGCACTGCCGGATGCATATGACACGATACTTACCGGGGCGGGTGCGAACCTTTCCCAGGGACAGCGTCAGCTGCTGACCATCGGACGGGCATTTCTGAGCTATCCGTATATTCTGATCCTGGATGAGGCAACCTCGTCTGTGGATACAAGGACGGAAAAGCATATCCAGAATGCCATGGTTGAGTTGATGAGAAACCGGACGAGCCTGATCATCGCTCATCGTCTCTCTACCATCCGTGACGCGGACCAAATCGTTGTAATGGATCAGGGGCATATCATCGAAACCGGTACCCACGAAGAATTGCTTGCGAAAGGCGGTACCTATCACCAGCTCTATATGACTCAATTTGAGGGAAGC
>CACYHU010000075.1 GCA_902774215.1 uncultured Chloroflexota bacterium | reverse complement strand
GGGATTATAGTTTTTGAGTTCTTCAGAAATTCAGGGGATAATCGGGTAAAAAATGCCGGGATATGGCAGATGGTTATTAATAGCAGAGGAGAGAACCGCTTATTTACAATTCTCTCCTCCAATAAAACTAAACTTATGCTTGCAATCCGAGCCTCTGCTTCATAACAGAAATTGCTTCAGGATTGTTATCAATCAGAATACAATTCCTTCCGAGTTTCTGACAAACGGAGCCGGTTGTACCTGATCCTGCAAAGAAATCTAAAACCAGATCTCCGGGATTTGAGGATGTTTTAATAATCCATTTGTTGTTTGATGTCAGTATTGTAGCCTTGCAAATATCGTAAAATTCAGGAGAAAATCAGGGCTTTTTCGGAAAGGTTATCGGAGAAATTAATATCCTCCGGTCCGATATATGCTAAAATATATGTAAACCGGGGGACACTGTATATCTCATCAGCAGTGCCCGTTTTATCGAAGAAGCAACCGTTGTGATGACTGTTTCCGGATTCGTGACGATCCGCTTTACCAACCGGAATGGAGGAACTCGGGTTAGGGAAAACCGTCTATACCCCACACGTGAAGAAGCTGCCGCTGCGATAAAGAAATAGCATCTGCTCTGAAAATCTGGATTTGCAGAGATAAACTATGGTATTACCTGATTATATAGATTATTGCCCACAAAATAGATCGATTAAAGATGATGTAAAATAAGTTACAAAAGAAATACCGAGCTTATGATAAGGTGAATAATTATTCATACAAGGAAGGAGAATCTATGAATAGTATTTCCCGCAGAGCCTTTCTGAAAAGCTCCGTTGCTTCAGCTGCCGCGCTGGGGCTCACCGGAATCACTCCCGCCTTTACCAATGCCGAAGGTGAAGAGGAGTACTATATGCATGGTCAGAGAGTGTGGACGCTCTGGGATAACCCAAGAACCACCAACGATGGGAAGCCTTTTGTTATCCGTCCCGGTGAACACATCACTATTGCTGATATTCAGGGCTGCGGCATCATTCGTAAACTGTGGATGAGCATGAATTATGTTGGTAAAGAGCCTTATCCGCGAGCGCGGGAGCGCAACACCCGGGTCTGGATCGAATGTTTCTGGGATGGGGCAAATCAGCCTGCGATCAGTGCTCCTGTGGGTGATTTCTTCGGCCATATCATGGGAAGGGATCAGCCCTTTGAAAACTACTTCTTCTCTGATCCGGCAGGGCGCAGTCTGCAGACGTATATGCCCATGCCGTTCAGAAAGAAAGCTCGCATTGATGTGGTCAACCGCTTTGATCTGCCCATTTCCATGTTTCACGAGGTACGTTGTACCATGGATGTGGATCTGCCTGAAGATGCCGGCTATCTGCATGCTTATTACAACCAGATGATTACCGACGAACCGGGCAGGATCTATACGGTGCTTCCTGTAGTGCAGGGGCAGGGCCGGTATATGGGTACGCATCTTGGGTTTCGAGTAAAAGCGGAAAACGGCCTGGAATGGCAGCATGGGCGTTTTGATTTCACCATCGATTCTGATCAGCCTAACATGCTTACCGCTACTCTGGATGATTATTGTGGTTCGGCATGGGATTATGATCACGTATATCATCATCAGGACAGCGGGCTGATGTTTTCCGAGTATTTTCAGGAGGGCGGAGGAGAACACGCAATTTATTGTTATCACCGCCGCGATCCTCTCTATTTCCAGAAGTGCTGCAGCGTGACTTATCGATCCTGTCAGGGCGCACCTGTCACAAAGTTTGTAGAATGGTATGGTACGGATGAAAGCCGGCTGAAAGGTATCGCTTGTGATCAGTCGCTTGAAGATATACGCAGATTCATCGCAGGCGGCGGCGGAAAACCTTCCGATTTTGTGGAATTTTATACGAATGACGATCTGTATTCTGTGGCGTATTACTATTTGAACCGTCCATGATGAGATGCACAGGTAACAGGTATCTCAACCACGTGGAGACGGTCTGTCTGCGGATACATAAATGAACTGCATCACCAGGTGTCGTGAGCAGATCGTGAATAAGACCTTTGCGAAAATGATGGACGGACCCGGTTATGACGCGGGGCTGACGTAAATGTAAAAGGCAGCAAAATAAAGCCGCGGCAAATCGGAGTTTTTCGGACAGAAAAAACTAAAAATATCAAAGAAATGTTTTCATTTAACGATAAATGACACTTATTGAGAACCCGAAAACACAAGGACAATGGTGCTCTTTTCTACATCCGGAATATTGATTTCTTTGAGCTTATGTACTGAAACGACAAATGGATAATAAACAAACAGGAAACAGGATCATTATTCTGGGATTTCATGGATGCGAGAGTGACAGATTCGCTGAAAAGCTTCAAAACAAAACCGGACTGCCGCTTATCCATCTTCGGAATATCCCGCTGCCTGCACATTGGGAGAATATTCCACAGGAAGAAATCGATCAAAAAGTGGAAGAAATGACCATCGGTGAAAGGTGGATCTTTGAGGGGGACCATTACAGAACCTATTCGGTTTTATTTCGTTCTTGCGACATGATTATTTTCCTTGATTATACGGAAACATTATATAAAAATGGAACCATGGAAAGGATCAATAAAGAGTTGGCAGCCCTGAGATCTTCATCATTCTTGTATGAACAGTATTCCCGGACAGAGATTCTCATCCGTTTTTATCACAAACACATTCGTAAGAGAGTATACAGGATGATAGAAAAATACCCGGATAAACAGACAGTCATTTTGACCAGTTCCCTTCAGGCAGATGAATGGTTGTCGGGAATATAGATAAATTCATATTTGTGGGTATAAAAAACGCTGGCGGCCGTATTTATGAGATCCGGTTTCCTGCTTTTTACAGATTTTCTCAGCGTTAATTTGATAGAAATTCAATATATCAAATCAAACAAAAACTGTTATACTAAACAAAAAGCTCTTCCGATTTATCAGTTTCAGGAAAACAGACAGGTGTTACAAAGCGAACAAACAGTAACAATAAAAACAGGGTATGAGAGAAAAAATTTTTTTTACGAAAAACGACAGGATTGCAATCATAGCGCCACATCCCGATGATGAATGTATGTTCGCCGCAGGAGTGCTTCTTCTTGCCGCGGACAGAACCGATATATATGTTCTGACCGACGGAAGTCACGGCAATAAAAATCATTCAATTCAGGAAGAGGCAATCATAAGAAAGAAACAATTTGACGCTGAAATGGAGTATGTTAAACCTCATGCTGTGTATTGGTTTGGAGCAGAGGATACAAAACTTTCAGAGAATACGGAAATCGTAAAAAAAATAGACTTTTCCCCATACACGAAAATAATTCTCCCCTGGATCGAAAGCTTGCATCCGGACCACAGAGCAGCAGCCAGTATGTGTATAAATGAAATACAACGACAGGGTTGTAATGCTGAATGTTACAGCGGAGAAGTATATAAGCCATTACCGCTGCCAAGCCATTATATCGATATCACTTCTCTGGCAGACGAAAAACGAAAGCTCATTCGTTTTCATGAGGATCAAAAAGAATTGGAGAATGTTGTTCTTTCTCTTAATGCTTTCAGGGCAGCACAAATGCTGAGTATGCCGAAATGTTAATTTGCGGAATGTTATGAGAAAATACATATATAACAGCATACAAGAATCAAAACTGATTGTGAGTGTCTGTAAAAAAAATATGATACCGGCATTTATAACCAGTTTCCTGCTTGGTTTAGCGTCATATCTGGGAGCATTGATTGCCGGAAGGTTTATCGGAGTAAGAGCTCTTGCAGCCATTGCCCTGCTTGCGCCTTTTGACGGACTCACCGTAATTACGCAAAATATACTGATAACCGGCTCCACTTCAATATATATTCGATACAAAAGTCAGGGAAAGACGAAACAGGCAAACCGGGCATTCGGTGCCATTCTGATTTTTCAGGCTGCTTTTTTCTGCCTGTTTTTTTATTGCTTGCTTTGCATTCTTTTCCCGCTGCAAACCGTTAGCTTTTTCTCTTCCGATTTATCACAGATAAAAGAAATGTTGATTCATGTTATACGGATTTGTTGTTTTGGTTCTGCTGTATCGTGTTTCAGTAATACTTTAAGTTCTTTTCTTCTTGCGTGTAAGAAGCCCCGTTACAAAGGTGAAGCCTATATTTACTCACATAAGGAAGTGCTGGATCTGATTCGGGAGATGGCAGAAAAGCTGCTGCTTCAAAAAGAGACCCGCTTCATTGGCGACAGACTGCATCTTGTTGAAATCCATGATGGCGAAACAAAGAAAATTATCGGTCATGACATCACTTTTTTTGATATCCGATCGACGAAGGCAAAACAGTATGGTTTCTGCATGGAAATGAAGGAAGGAAAGAAACTGACAAACTGCGGAGACGAGCCGTATAATCCCTGTGAAGAAAAGTACGCTCAGAACAGTGAATGGCTGCTGCATGAGGCATTCTGTCTGTATTCCCAGAGAGATATCTTTGATCCCTACGAAAAACATCATTCCACAGTAAAAGACGCATGTGAACTTGCAGAAAAGTTAAGGGGCAGGAATCTTATTCTTTATCATACAGAGGACAGGAATCTTTCTGAAAGAAAGATGCTATATTATAAAGAAGGAACCCAATATTTTAAAGGGAATTTGTTCATTCCGGATGATCTGGAATCATTAGAACTGTAAATTCATATTTATCAGGATGTCAGCCAATCGGTACTTGCAGTAATCAGACAGGAAGAGGAAAATATCGGAATCGACAAAAAAAACACAAGAAATATCATATATTCGGGATGCCTTTGATAAACGCGCACCACTCTCTCAATCAATGCATAACTCATTTGTTTCTTTATTCAGAGAATATCTTTGTCTTGGCGGTTTTCCTGAAGCAGTCTGCAATTATGTTGAAACAAAACAATCTGTATTCCGCACTGCAGATTACAAGGAAAATCACAAAAAACCTTCAGGATGATTTTGGCAGAAGACGCACTAAAGACAAGAAACCACTGTGCAATGCAAATGAAGTCGCCAGGATAAGAAGTGCATTTTCATTAATCCCATCGTTTCTTGGTAAAGAAAATAAACGATACGTTCTTTAGAGTATGTTTTTTTAGCTCCCTTTTCAATCCCGTCCCCCTATATGACGCTTACAAAGACACGTTACCTTCAAAACCATTTGAGAAGCTTTCTTTACATGCAATCTCAATAGACGAAGGGGCTGTCGCACATCTTTGTACGGCGGCTTTTTTCAGAAATACCCTCAAAAGCAAATGCTCCGCAATGGCGGACGGTACCGGGGGGAGAACTTCCCGCACAATGGAGATATTGCCGGCGCTGGTCGGGCTGACCTTCAGTCACTTGCCAGCTTTGGCGCCTTTTAATATCGCGGAACGGCTCATCTTTTGTTTAGGGGAAATTATTTGAATAATCCTATCATCAACGGAGTGATTCAGCAGCTTATACAGGGGTGTCGGGGGACACGCTGAGCAAGCTCACGCGTGTCCCCCGACTGAATTAACCGGGACGTGGGGATCACTTTCGCAGGCAGATGACGTTTATTCCGCGTCCCTATGAAGCACTCCCTCCCGATGGCTTTTCAAAAATATAATTTGCGGCAGCCCCATTATAATAATAATGTCCTGAAATTGTGTATCCCGATTAGACAGATTTTACAACGGTCTGGCTGCAATCACACGCCGATTGGCGTAACTGCCTTCAATGCGTTCATCTTCACATGTGATGAGCGTCAGAGAGAACGGATCCATTGCGATGAGCCGGTTTAATGCATCAATGTCATTCTCAGAAATCTTCATATTAGCGTAAACTTCGAAAATCTGTATTTTATCCGAATATCCTTTTCGAGAGACGAAGATGCGATCACCTTTCTTCAAACCGTTCAGGCTGGCAAAAGAGCCGAATTCAGTTGTGTTTAGATGGTTGTGCCCGGTAAGCACACTTTGTCCTTTTCCGGGCAAGGCAGACCCTTCCAGCAGACCGGCTTTATCATCCAGCCAGGTGACCGGATATTCTCCATCTAAAAACGGAACAAGAACAATTTCCGCGTCTACGTAAGCAGAGGGGATCTGCAGTGCATACGAAACCGGCTTATAGTTCAGATCCAGCGGCTTTTCCGGCATCCGCTGCTGACTTGCCGCAGAGAATCCCGTCTTTGGCAATGCTGTTCCTTTCTCTAACCGGAAAAGTTCAGGATGATCGGCACTCTGATCATCGGTTCCTCTCACAAAGACTGCGTCAACCATTACATCCGCTGCCGGCATAATAAATGATTTTGTCTGAGTGACATCAACAGAGCCGCTGTCGGTAGTATAGGTTAGACTGCTCAGTTTATAACCGGGATTCGGTTCCACGTCCAAAGAGACAGTAGTTCCAGGCTGTGTCAGATATTCCGGAGATTTTGGTACTGCACCGTTAATAATAACGTTACCATTCCCTTTTATATTCAATGCAATGGAATATCCCATAGTTACATTTTCTTTTGATTTACACCGTATGCCAAAATTATTTTTATAATGGGAACAAATTATAAACAGGGGATCCCGCGAGATGAGTTCTTCATTACTTCTAAGCTTGGCAGAAATCTGCCCGGATATGACAATGCGAGATCGGAGTTTGAAAAAACACTGAAACCACTTGATACCGATTATCTTGATTTGTATCTGCTTCACTGGCCAGGAGCGGATTACGGGATGCCTGGTTTTGAATACTGGAAACGACTGGATGTTGAAGGCTGGAAGGCATTGGAGGATCTGCAGAGGGAAGGAATAATCAGATCGATCGGGGTTTCAAACTTTCTTCCTCATCATTTGGAGAACCTTTTGGATCACTCCGATGTTACTGGAAATTTTGATTGCATATGCAGAAAAATATTTTATATGACTATTTCAGGTCCGTTGATGCCTGTGATGAATTGCTCCTGCAGAAGGCGCAGGCTCGAATCCTGCAGGCGATAAATCGTCTTATTTTAGCGGTTATAGAATGTCTGACTCAAAAACATTGCCTCGTTTTTTTCTGTCAAGCCTGTATCATATCCGTCCCTGATCAGAGTCATTTTCTGATGCAGGGAACTGTTCCGGTATATCCGGATCAGCCAGCGTTTTCAGAAATTTCGTCAGCCCGGCAGTCCTGACTTCAGGCGCTGTTCAGTTTTGCCATGGAAGCAATGGTTGGGATGTGCATCGGACAGACGTCCATACAGGAGAGAGATTTTGAACAGCTGCTTCCGAAATGTTCTTCATAAACTTTTCGAATATCTTTTGCTTTCTGATGGTTCCTGGCAGAGACAAGATAGCAGTCATTCGCAAAAACTGCGCCGAAAAATGTTTTCCCGGTCGTATAATTCGGACATACCTCAAGGCAAAGTCCGCATTTCAGACATTTTGCCGCATCGTATTGATGCTGATATTCTTCATTGTCTTTAGGCCGGTATTCACCGATAAAAACATTTTCCTGTTTCAGATTCTCAAAGATGGAGCTCCGGTCAACGATCAGATCGTGGATGACGGGAAATTTTTGAAGCGGACGGATGATCACGGTATTTCCTTTCAGATCATTCAGAAAGGTCTCACAGGCAAGTACCGGCATACCGTTGACCACCATCGCACAGGCGCCGCAGATTCCCTGAAGGCAGGAGCAGTCCCATCCGATCCTCGTTGTTTTTTCTCCGGCATCATTGAAAATATCATCATTGTAATTCAGATAGTCCAGCAAACCGGCAACTGAATTATCAGCCGGTCCGTTATAATCAAACGATTCCCAATACGGCTCGGATTCAGGATTATTTTGGCGCAATATTTTAATTTTCATAAGTCCCCTCTTTGTCCTGCCAAACACGATAACCGTTTCGATCACAGGAAATCAGTGTGCTGCATAAAAAGGCATCCGAGCTTTGTGGAAAGTCGGATCGATAGTGAGCGCCGCGGCTTTCTTTGCGGGCTTCAGCACAGGTAAGAATGGCCTTTGCAAGTGCCAGGATTCCCTTCAGGCTGTAATTTGCGTAAGCCGACACACTGCTGTCATATTGTATCTGTTCCGCGACCGACAGATAATAATCAACATCCTCGATACCCTTTCTCAAATGATCCTCTGTCCGCACAATACCAAGATACTTCCGCATTGTATCCGCCAGCATATCCTTCATATATATAACGGGAAACGAGCTTTTGGAACTGAGCATACCGGCAAGAGCTTTCTCTTCATTCTCAATTACTTTCCTGAAATCCGGAGATTTTCCGCAGCCGGTCCTGCCGTTTATATCATTCGCAGCCACAAAACCGCTGTAAACCGCAGCCAGCAGTGAATTTCCTCCAAGCCGGTTTGCTAGCTGCAGGCCGATTTCAGCAACTTACTGACCAGATGGATATTCGAGTTGTTCCATGGGAACCTGGATGTGAATCAACACAGGACATTGGTCAAGGCCCTGATGAGACGTAATGACGACAGGACTGTGATTCTTTCCGTATATCTGAATGATCGTATCATCAACGGAGTGATTCAGCAGCTTATACAGGGGTGTCGAGGGATACGCGTGAGCAAATATCGTCGGTCTTTTCGCAGTTCTCCTTATTTTGTAACCTTTTTATTCCTCCTGTGCCTGACAAACGATGTTTTTCCCTGAGGCTTTGGCTTTATACAGCGCCATATCCGCGCGGACAACCAGCGGATCGGCATCCTCTGCAGGCATAGCCTGTGCCACGCCAAAACTGGCAGATACTTTTCCGCATTTTTCAAATTGCTGTTTTTCAATCGCTTGACGGATTTCCTCAGCAAACTCAGTCGCGGCTTTCTGAGTTAAACCCGGAAGCATGAGCATGAATTCCTCTCCACCCCAGCGGCCGTCGGACGCGTTGATATTCAGTTTCCCGATCGCTTCGTGAATCAGGTACGCAACTCTCATCAGCACCTGATCGCCTTCCTGATGGCCATAGGTGTCATTGATCTTTTTGAAATCGTCAAGGTCGATCATGACAATACTGGTTGCGTCTTCTCCGTCCGGCCGGTTCTTTTTCTCCTCGATCCGTTCTGTGATCCGCCGCTGAATCTCCCCACGATTGTACAGCTTTGTCAGCCGATCCGTGATGGCCATCAGGGAAAGCGTGGTATTCGCCTCCAGAACTTCCGCTGTAGCAGTATTGATGAAATTGACCAGCCTGTTGATCATTGACATGGTAGATTCACTGTTTTTGACTTCACGGTGGATGACCTTTGCACTTCCTTCCCTGGCATTTCCTTCGCGCATTCCGGCAATGATCAGCGTCAGATTGTGATGATCCATACTGTTCTTCCACCGGATCAGTTCTCCTGCTGTACAGAATCCATACGTGGATGCAATCTGGTGAAAAGGTATAATTTCTCGGGTGGCTTCTGTACCGCCCCAGAATGTTTTTCTGCCAAAGCAATCAAAAATGGATATAACCTCCGGCTTGAAATCAGCAATAGCCTGAGCGCATTGCATTACATCCTGCATGATAGTTTCCGGATCACCGTATGTCACATGCAGCACACTGCCCTCCGGAATCTGAGTGCTCATGGTCAGCGCCCCATTCCGGTCACAGGACATGGCATGCCTCAGCAGCATTCGATCCTCATGCTGCACGGCAAACGGGAACTCCAGCGCGTTATAAAAGATATGATCATCATTGGGAATACGCAGATAATGCTCATAAATCTGATAAGCGGGATGTCCATCCAGTTCATGAAGGACATAACCCTCCGCCCGTGTGACCTGCAGAGGATAACCCAGTGTTTTCCAACCGCTGACATAATCGTACTGTACATGAATATCCGAGCCACCAAAAAAGGTCATCAGAACGCCGGCAAATTGGAAGTCCACTCCCTTCTTAAACAGGAATGCCTGAAACTCATTGTCTCCAAAGGCTCCGCCTCCCCAAACGGGAATGCCTTCCGGAACTTCCTTTTGAATAATCCCACAGATTTCCCGGATCGGAATTGTATCGATGGTTGTTATTACCTCGATGGCCTTCACATTCCGAAGACCCTTCAGGGTTTCATGAAGTGACGTCTGAAAGGCGGACAGATCCTCTCTTTCCACAGGGAATAAGCAGGCTTGTGCATAGCTATCCTGCTTTTCAAAAATCAGGCAGGAGACGACAAGCTTTTCACTGGATACCCTGCCCTCAAAGATGCAGCCGGATGCTGATGCTCCGACATAAACCGCGTATGGCATAAGCTCATCGATGATTTCGCAGGCGACGGTCACATCTGCCGGATCCGCACCGTCTGAAAACAGATGGATCAGTGCCGGCACAGGGCAGGGATGGGAATTCCACTCAGATACAGCAGCCCGAAATGTATCATTCCCATGATAGACTGTCTGAAATTGTTTCATGCGCGTTCTCCTCTCATTACTGTTACTGCTTGAATAGCGCCCGTTTCTGTGGGCTGTGCTGAAAACAAGAGTACGTCAAAATCAGTCTTTATCCGGATACGTATGTTGTTCCAACCGTTTCTCAAACTCCCGGACCGGAAGCGGTTTGTCATAATAAAATCCCTGCGCGATATCGCATCCGTTCTTGCGGAGTATTTCCACCTGCTCTCTGGTTTCCACACCTTCCGCAACGCAGATGAGCCCCATTTCCTTTGTCATTTTCACCACGTGACGGAACATAACATTAAACCGATCCTGGGCATTGTCACTACTCGAGGGAAGGAAATTCCTGTCCACTTTCAGTATGTTCCAGGGGATTTCCCTGATCAGGTTCAGCGAGCTGTATCCGACACCAAAGTCATCCACAGAGGTATATATCCCTGCTTCCTGCAGGCCGGTCACAATCCGTTTCAGATCTTTAAACTCCACGTCAGAAGTCGTTTCAGTCAGCTCAATTTCAATCAGATGATGAGGAATTCGATAGTTGTCAACAATGGAAAGTATATGGTCCTGCAGATTCAGGTCAATCAGATGCCTGCGGGACAGATTGACAGAAATGCGGACCACCGGTTTTCCCTCATCCAGCCATCGGCGAATGTCCCTGCAAACATGATCCAGCACATAGAAATCGAGCTTGCAGATATCCATTGATTGTTCCAGAACCGGAATAAAAGCATTGGGCATTACCAATTTTCCGTTGTTATACCAGCGGCTTAATGCTTCCGCGCCTACGATGCTCTTCGTACTGACACTGATCTTGGGCTGATAGAAAACCAGTATTTCATCATTCTGAAGCGCCACGGGGAAAATTTGCTTAATCCTCATGGCCTGCTCCTTCTGCTCCAGCATCTTTTCGTTGGAAAAGACAATATCTCCCCGGCCACCTCCTTTGGAGGCATTGTAAGCATTGATAATCCGATCCATCAGGTCACCGAAATCATGGTAATAATAATCATCCGGAATCACCAGTATACCCGCGCGGGCGGATATCATCACACGGCCATCATTCATTTCGCCAAAGTGAACGGGTGAACCTTCCAGCAGTTTGACAACCTGATCCAGATGATTTTTCCGGAAAAGCATCACAAAATTGTCGCCGCCCAGTCTGCTGACAATTCCTCCTTCGCCTGTGGCTTCCTCCAACTGCCGAATGTATTCCTTCATAACTTTATTACACACATCACGTCCGAGTTGCTGATTGATGAGAGAAAAATGTTTCAGATCGATACGGGCGGCACAGAAATACTTCAGGCACTGTTCATTTCCGATCTTCTCCACAGTATGAGTAAAAAGGCGGATATTGCTGAAACCGGCGTCATCATAGAGCGTAGCTTTCCGGATCATCATTTTCATGCGGTCTCTGCTGACAAAATTTAGCATCATTCGTTGGATAGTATCGATGCGGATAAGCTCATCCTCTGTCCAGGGCTCGTCACCCTTTGCGTGATAGACCGTGCACTGGCCCACCAGTACTCCTTCGAGATCACTTCGGATGGTCAGCGCTTTATCCGTTTCGGAACCGTTGTCGTAGGGAATGTATACATCCCCCTGTCCCTTCCGTTCGTGAGAGAGACTGCTGTAAAAAGCAGTAACGCCTTTGGATACGCGCAGCATTTTGCAAAGTTCCCTGAGGTCCTCGTAAACCGTTTCCACACGGATTTGTTCCGGGCTTACCATTTCCCGGGTCAGCCGCTCAAGATATTGATAGTATCTTTCACTCTGATCCATGATTCTTTCCTTCCTCAGATCTTTGAATAACAGGCTAATATCCGAATTCTGTATTATTGAGCAACATCAGTAATATTTCAATAATAATATGTTTAAGGATAATTAAGTTTATTATAACATTGATTTTTCGGAAATTCCATTCCAAACGCTGCAAGCGTAAATAGGGGGCGAGGATCAATTATTCCGGAAATAGTAATCAGAAGTGCATCCTGACCTGAATTTTACAGATTAAGAAGAGGTACCCACCGCTTTTTGCGGGTGAGTCAGAAAAAGCGTTCTGAAACACAGCGGGGGGGGGTATGGGGGCTGCAAGCCCCCGTAAATCAGACGCGGGCTATAGCTTTTGCAAACCGATCCTGCGCAGTCAGAGGTGAGATTCCCCCTGTCATTACCGCAGTCTCGTTCTGACATTTTTGGGATTATATGAAATAAACAGGATTTATCTTAATGTCAAAGATGATCAGATACTAAGACTCAATTGGAGATCGATCCAGCTTTCCTGTTTCGTTTCATATACCTGATCTTCCGGAGTAAGACGCCCGATCAATAACGGCGATTCCGGATCGTGCCGGGCCATGTTCGCTTTTACGGTATTTGCGTCATAATTTGCATAGCAGTATCGGCACAGATGTCCGCAGGTGTTGTATTCACCGATATCTCCACTCAGATAACATGCACATTCTTTTCGGGAAGAGGTTCTGACCGGGACATTGAGTCGCCGGTGGATCGCGTTCTCGTAGGTTTGTACGGTCATGCATCCGCTGCAGTCAGCTCCGAATTGTGCAAGCTCATTTCCTTCTGCGCAAGGCTTGACAGTCATCCCATATCGTCTGCCGATCTCACAAAAAGCTTTGCCAAGGATCAGCCGCTGTTCAGGGGGTACAGTCCGAACCTCCGGGAAATTCCGCCGGGTCTTTTCATACAAATCGATGAAACTGATCACCGCGGTGTGGGTATAACCGGATAAAGCTTTTGCCATATATTCAAAGGCTTTGATATGTCTTTCCAGCGGATAACGTTCGCTGATAAAAATCGGATCATACCGCCATCCGATGCTGTCTGTGCCGACTATATCCGATAATGCCTTGAAACTGCTGAGTACATTCAATTTATCAGGAACCCTCGGTTCGATTTCCTTCCCATATGGGGTGATCGTCACAAACCAGTACTGGCCAAAAGAACGAAGAAGATCCATATGGGAAAGCATTGGTGCCGGATTTTTTGTGCAGAAACCGATAAGGTCGACAACATCCGGTGTCAGCCTGTATCGGGCGACGCGATGATAATCATAAGGGTTTCTGACCAGCACAAAACCCGCCTTCAGCCGGTTGATGAACCATTCGGAATAGAAGGCGGGAATGTCTGTCCGCTGCCCGGTGTTGATGATCATATTTATAGGCCTGATCGTTTCTTTCTCATTCAGATATCTTTACAACAATCTTACCATTAACTTTGCCCTCGTCCTGTGCAGCGACCGCATCCCTGATTTGGGAAAAATCAAATACCTTTCCGCTTGCAGGGGTAAGTTTCTTTTCATTCAGAAATGCAAAAATATCATCAACGATCTGCTGTGAGGGATAGTTGGAGAAAAATCCGGTCAGGTAAACACCGTTCGGAATGTCCTTGATCGGATCGAAGCCGTTCAAAACATATACACCACCCAGCAATCCGGTCTGGCATACGATACCGCCTTTTTCTACAGCGGTAAGCGTATCCTTCAGATTTCGCGGACCAATGAGATCAAGTGCTTTGGAAACACCGTGCAGCTTCCCTGAAAGCTTGCCATCATCAAGCATGGCTTCGTCTGCTTCCGGGATCAGCGTCAGCTTTTCTGAGCGATGAGTCGTCGCGATCACACGGCAGCCTATCGCTTTTGCAATCTGTATTGAGGCATATCCAAGAGCACAGGTTGCTCCTCTGATCAACAGTGTATCCTCTGCGCTCAGATGCAGACATTCGAACAATGATCCCCAGGCTGTAAAGTACGTTTCGGGAACAGCTCCCAGTGCTTCCCATGGCAGGTTACTGTTTATCGGAAAAACGATTCGTGCCGGCAGCAGAGCATATTCTGAGTAACTCCCGTTGAAGGAACGCCCCATCCCGCCCATAAGCGCGATGATTTTCTGTCCGGCTTCAAGACCGCTGTCCGAAGGATCAGCGACTTCACCAACACACTCGATGCCCGGAATGACCGGTTTCCGTATGTAATCCGCCCGGATCTCATTCAAGCGAAGCAGTTTTTCGGAGTGGTTCAAACCGAAAGCTTTAACTTTCACCAGCACCCAACCCGGGCGGACTTCCGGTATCGGATATTCTGAAAGAACAATATCTTTCGCTGTTGTGATCTTATCCAGGACTATGGCTCTCATCATTTTCATATTACACCTCAGTATCGAATCACAACCTCAGCCGGGCAGTTCTCAAAACAATTTCCGCATTGCAGACAATGGTTTTCCTGTATAACGTAAGGTGTTCCTTCCTCTATACATCTCTGGGGACATACGCTCTGACAGATTCCGCATCCGATACAGTTTTCGGAAATCCAATAGCCTTTCTTTATAACTTTCGCCTCGCCTACAGCAAAGTATTCCCGGGTGATGGGACGGGTGGACAGGCAGAAATATTCGATCGTATAATCCTTCAGCATAAACATCGTATCGATGTTCTTCGTTTCACCGGGGTATACATTTTCCAGATATGGCTGCTCGCTGTACAGAATATCACGCCATTTGATCTGTTCATTTTCCGGTACTTCTGTAACTTTACCGGATAGGCGGATCGTTTCTTTGTATTTTGTGTAACCGAGTATCTGTATTCTGCTGTCTGCTTTCAGCTGCCGGGCGAAGGATTTTCCTCTTGCGGTCAGAAAATATAAAGTTGTTCCTTCATAATGGATCGCGCTGATATTTCGTACCTGTGGAGCACCCTCCTCATCGACTGTCGCGAAATCCAGAACACCCACATAACTCAGTTTTTTCAAACAGGTTTCAATATCCATTATTTATGCTTTTTCCTCCGTGTTTTTACGAGCCCATTCTTTATAGCGAATTCCGAATTCTGCCATCGCATCAATGATCGGACGCATGGAATCGCCCAGTTCGCTCATGGCATATTCAACACGGGGAGGAACTTCCGGATAAACACTTCGGGTAATGATCCCGTCTTCTTCCAAAGACCGCAGGCTGTCCGTCAGCACCTTTTGACTGATACCTTCCAGATCCCTGCGTAATTCATTGAAACGCCAGGGACATGCAAGAAGATTTCGCAACCGGATGAAAAAAACCTGATGAATGCTCTTTTCGATGTGATCCGGAAGACCTGGATCGATCGCGTCTTTACCGGAAAGTCATCTGATGACAAATTGATGATCGGGGGTCTTGGGGCCGAAACCGCGTTTGACATGATTGCCGTGAATGATCAGTCAGCGTTTACGAAAAGCCTTAAACGAATTGTAAGAAAAGTTATGCAGGAGCAGCCTCAGGCATAGTATTTATTATTCAAACACGATTTACAAGTGCGCAAATTCTTATTGGAATACAGGCAGGAAAACCCGTCTGACGGATGGGAACCGGATGTACAGACGGGGTAATTCATCGGGAATATCCGGAAAGAAAATCCGCAGACTCTACCGCTGGTTAACGGCTGCTGAATATTACTTTTTTGTCTAAAAAACAAACAAACATCCGACGGTATAACTTCCGTCTGGATCGTTTGTACGATCGAAGACGGAAGCAGGAAAGAACGATTTAAAGGAAATAAATATGGGGCTGTCGCACATCTTTTATGTACAACAGTCTTTTTCAGAAATATCATCAAAAGCAAATGCTCCGCAATGGCGGGCGGTATCGGCAGGAGAACTTCCCGCAACATATTGATATTGCCG
>CACYHU010000074.1 GCA_902774215.1 uncultured Chloroflexota bacterium | reverse complement strand
AGGACATCGCGGTTGCTTTCGCGGTGAATCCGGATACATTGTCGAAACGCCTGATTTGAAATTCGGTCCCCGGTGATTCACCGGGGATATTTTATTGTGTAGAAGTATCTGTTCAGAACTGAACAAACGGTGACCGGCACTTTGCTGCGGCTTTCGCAAAGACACGAGCTTTCGATCCCGCGCCTTGCGAAGCATGCCCTCGGAATGCAAAGTGAGCTCTTATCGTAGAAGAAACAGGTCAAAAATCATATGATAGAGATCATCCAGCCAAATGTACCGGGAAAAGGCGTAAAACCCTTTTTAACCTTTTTCCCTGCAGACCGTCCGGATACCGGAGGTACGGTTCTGATTTTTCCGGGAGGGGGATATGATCATGTATCGGTCCAAAAGGAAGGCTGCAGCATTGCGGAGGCGCTGAACCGTAATGGATTTAATGCCTTCGTTTTGGATTACAGGGTAAAACCCTTTTCCGGCAAAGCTATTCTTACAGATGCGGTTCAGGCTGTGAATACGGTCAAAAAGTATTTGATGGAAAACAGGTTTGAAAACCGGAAACTGGCACTGATGGGTTTTTCCGCCGGCGGTCACCTGGCGCTGATGGAAACACAGCACTGGGCTGAATTCCATACGGAAAATGAGGACATCAGCGGCAGACCGGATGCGCTGATCCTGTGTTATCCCGTAGTAACATTCATGGAGCCATATGCGCATCAGGGAAGCCGTGCGAATTTTCTCGGCGAAGAAAATCTGTCAGATGATGCGTTGATCGGAAAGTATTCTGCTGAAAGACATATCAGTCCGGATTTTCCGCCAGTATTTTTGTGGCATTGTGAAGGAGATGGATCTGTTCCGGTGGAGAATACCCTGATGCTGAGGGATGCTCTGATCCGGGCTGATATATCGAATAAGGTTATCCTGTATAAAAACGGAGCCCACGGACTTGGGCTTGCGCCTGATGACGCAGTGATCAGCACCTGGTTTGCAGCGTGTGTTGAATGGCTGAAAACAGTTTTTTGACCACAGGATATTTCGGACGGTCAATTTAAATCAGACGAATCAATTTCCCGGATCGTTTCAGACAGGATCGCTTCGGCATCATAACCGACGATATCCAGCATTTCCGCCTTGAACTGACGGAATTCCGGAATGTTGAAAAAGGTCTGCGCTGTTTCCTTTATGTATCCATACCCAAACGCGTCACTGATGATCGGTCCGCCGGCAGTGGTGACATAATACAGTTTCTTCGCTTTGCACAGACCCTGCGGGAGGTTCTGTTCGTTGTAGAAAAAAGTCAGACCAACTACGCAGAGCTGTTCCAGATATCGCTTGAGCAGTGAAGGAAAGGAAAGGTCCCAGTAAGGAGCGGCGATCACAATGGTATCGGCAGCCGCGAATTCCTTTGCATGGTCAAAAACGGGATCGGAAAAATCGTTTTTACTGCAGCATTCATTCCGCCAGTTGATGAAATCTTCATTGACTTCAGGCAGTTCCATCTCCCAGATACGGACTTCTTTTACCTGTCTGTCACTGAGTTTTGCGATCAAATGATCCGCTAACCGTTTTGTACGCGAATTGCTGCGGACACAAGCATTGATAAAAAGTATCATCCGTTCAATCCTTTATGTATCAGTAAATATATATCAGTCAGTTCGAAAGGTTCCCGGCCATTATAACATAGCCGGGAACCCGGCTCCGCTCTTTAATTACTCGTAGCATTCCTTTTTCAGAACACCGATATAGGGCAGATTGCGGTAGTGATCTGCGTAGTCGAGACCGTATCCCACAACGAACTCATTGGGAATGCGGAAACCGAGATAATCTGCCTGGAAGGCATTGGTCTGGCGGCCTTCTTTTTCCAGCAGGCACACGGTTTTGAAGGAAGCCGGACGGCGGGCACCGAAGAAATCCTTCAGATAATTCAGTGTCAGACCGGAATCGATGATGTCTTCCACCAAAAGGACATGCCTTCCGGTGATGTTGGTGTTGATATCTTTAACCAGCCGAACCACACCGGAACTTTGAGCATCCATACCATAACTGGAGACGGAGATAAAGTCCATGTAAATATCGGTTCTGATGTTCCGACACAGGTCGGTATAGAAAAAGCTCGCGCCTTTCAAAATACAAACCACGACCGGGTTTTTGTCTTTATACTCTGCGGTGATCTCAGCGCCCAATGCCTCACAACGGGCAGCAAGCGCCTTTTCGGTATAAAGGACACGTTCAATATCATTTTGTTCGTTAGTAATTTTCATAATTTCAGGTTATAGATTACAGGTTACAGGTTATAGAAAAACATTGACGAATTATTCTAAATTTCCTGCAGCTATTGTGTGAAACCTATTTCCTTTCCTCCTGATTTAAATTTCTTAATAATACAAATAACATTTTTCCAATTTCTGTACAAAGGCACAGAGCGTCATTTGTCTGTTCTTTTGATAAATATCCGAAACCTTCGCATAACATCAACTGGGTTTCGAGTTCACCCAGGGAACCTCTTGCAATAAAAAGGAACCGTTTATAATCATTTACCGAGCCTCTTTGTGATCCTTCGGCAATATTTGATGGTATCGAAATTACAGCCCGCCGCATTTGATCAGAAAGTGAAAATAGTTCTTCTTTAGGCAGAAACTTTACTAATTTATAAATTAGTAAAGCTAATTCCATAGATTTCTGCCAGATTTTCAAATCCCTGTAACTGCTGATAGCCATAATCTGCAACCTATAACCTATAACCTATAACCTAAAGACTGATATCTTCTGTTTGATGGATCTCTTCCGCAGAAGGAAGTTTCCCAAGAAAAACATCCACCTGTTCCGGGCAGCGGCCGATATAGTCGGTGGGGTTCAGGGCTTCGGCGATTTCTTCATGGTTAAGGACAAATTCAGGATCATTGCCCAGCTCTTCCAGCAGATGGGCAGGGAGCCCTTCCTTCATGCGGGCGGTGGCGTCCATGGAATGACGGCGGATGATCTCATGCATCTGTTGACGATCCCCGCCTGCTTTCACAGCGCTCATGAGCAGGTTTTCGGTCGCGATGAAGGGCAGATATTCGCGGACTTCACGTTCGATGATCTTTTCATTGACATGCAGCCCGTTGGAGACGTTTGCCATCAGCCGCAGGATACCATCGACAGCGAGAAATGCTTCCGGAAGGGAGATGCGGCGGTTGGCGGAGTCATCCAGCGTTCGTTCAAACCATTGCACAGAAGCGGTCATTGGGGCGTTCAGTGCGTCCGCCATCACATAGCGGGCGAGGGAGCAGATACGCTCCGAGCGCATGGGATTGCGCTTGTATGCCATGGCTGAGGAACCAACCTGATCCTTTTCAAACGGCTCCTCTACCTGACGCATGTGCTGCAGCAGGCGGATATCATTGGCAAAGCGGTAGGCGCTTTGTGCAGCGGAGCTGAGCGCGTTGAGGATACGGCTGTCCAGCTTCCGCGGATAAGTCTGACCGCAGACGTCAAACAATTCCGTGAAGCCGAAGGCGCGGGCGATGCGCCGGTTCATCTCATCGATTTTTTCACTGTCTCCATTGAAGAGGCTCAGGAAACTGGCTTCGGTACCCGTGGTACCGCGGCAGCCCAGAAAGCGGATGGCGCGGATGACATCGTCGATTTCGGCAAGGTCCATCACCAGATCCTGGATCCAGAGGCAGGCGCGTTTGCCAACCGTGACCAGCTGGGCCGGCTGGAGGTGGGTATAGCCAAGCGTTGGCAGTGCTTTATATTTATCCGCAAATGCAGCCAGGTTTGCGATCACCGTCAGTATAGAATTCCGAATGGATTTCAAACCGTCACGATAGATGATCAGATCCGCGTTATCGGTGACATAACAGCTGGTTGCGCCGAGATGGATGATCCCTTTGGCATTGGGACAGACAAGTCCGTATGCGTAAATATGGGCCATCACATCATGACGGATCTCTTTTTCCTTCTCGCGCTCCGCTTCATAATCGATATCCGTGATATGTGCTTCAAGTTCTGCAACCTGTTCGGCAGTGATGGGCAGTCCCAGCTCGTGCTGAGCCCGGGCGAGCTCTGTCCAAAGCTTTCGCCAGGTCTGATAGCGGGTATCGGCGGAAAAAAGCTGCTGCATCTGTTTTGACGCATAGCGTGTACCCAGAGGAGATTCGTAGGTATCGTGCATCAGTTTCTCACAATGATTTCGTCACGTTCCGGACCGACAGAAACATAGGTGATGGGGCAGCCGATCTCTTTTTCAAGATATTCGATGTAATCCCGGCATTCCTTCGGCAGGTCTTCATACTTGCGGACAGCGGAGATATCAGTCTTCCAGCCCGGGACGGTCTTGATGACCGGTTTTGCCGCTGCGAGTTCGGCAGGAAACGGGAATTCGTCGGTAAGTTCGCCGTTCAGTTCGTACTGTGTGCAGACCGGGATCTCATCCATGTAAGAAAGGATGTCAAGTTTGGTCAGCGCGATGCAGGTGGCTGCCTGCATACGGGCGCCGTAGCGTGTGGCAACGATATCAACGGGACCAACGCGGCGCGGACGGCCTGTAGCGGCTCCGTATTCGGCACCGGCTTCACGCAGTTTTTCGGCATCTTCACCGAACCATTCCGCGGTGAAGGGACCTTCGCCGACGCAGGTGGAATAAGCTTTTACAACACCGATCACGGAATCGATCTTCAGCCATGGTGCGCCGGAACCGATTGGGGCGTAGGCAGCGATCGGGGACGAAGAAGATGTGAAGGGATAGATTCCGAAGTCGATATCACGCAGCGCGCCGAGCTGAGCCTCGAAAAGGATGCTCTTGCCGGCCTTTTCGGCTTCACGCAGCAGGATACCGGTGTCGCAGATATGCGGAAGCAGCGGCAGTCCGTATTCTTCCAGCCATGCCATCAATTCATCGACGGTATAGGTTTTTGCGTTATAGATGTTTTTAAGCGTCAGGTTTTTCCATTCGACGATGCCTTCCAGACGCTTGCGCAGCTTCGGCAGGTCGCGGAGTTCACCCATCTGGATGGCTTTCTTCTGGTATTTATCACTGTAGACAGGGGCGATCCCGCGTTTGGTGGAACCGAATTTCGCATCCTTCAGGCGTGCCTCTTCCAGTTCATCCAGGTCCCGGTGATAGGGGAAAACAATAATGGCGCGGTCACTGATTTTCAGGTTTTCCGGACCGATTTTCGGCCCCTTGTCCGTAACGTTTTTGATTTCACCGCACAGCGCCTGCGGGTCGATGACGGTGCCGTTTCCCAGCACATTCACAACATTTTGGCGGAAGATTCCGGAAGGCAGCAAATGCAGGGCAAACTTTCCGTATTCATTGACAACGGTATGCCCCGCGTTGTTCCCGCCCTGATAGCGGATCACAACATCATAATCCTCGGCGATCAGGTCGACCATGCGGCCCTTTCCCTCATCACCCCAGTTGACACCAACAATAGCACTGACAGTCCAACAATAGCACTGACAGTCATTTTTCCTCCAGTTTTTTCTTGCTCAAATCGTTTTTTCAGCAGAATAATTTTACTATACTCAGAAATTTTCCCGGAGTTCAGAAATTTAAATATGATTTTATGGCTGACCGAACGGTATTGCGGATATTCTTTAAACTGTAATTTACAATTTTTTCCGGATCAAAACAGCCGTTTCTGTCCGGTATGGCAGAGATATGCGTAACCGCAGTGACGGCATTTTCCCGGATCTTCGCAGACAGGCGGCAGGTCATTTTCTTCCGGGTCTGAAGCACGCATGGCCTTCAGCTGCGTCAGAAGAGAGCGCTGAAGTTCTTTGGTAAAGGGGATTTCAAACGCTTGATTTTTATATCGGATAATTCCGTGAGAAGGACAGACTCCGTAGTTTTCCTTGATCAGCAGGCAGTAAGCCGCCAGCTGCAGGATGTTTGATGGATAAGGGCGGTCTTTAATGAACGAGCTTTTGATTTCGATCGGAAAATATTCACCGTCCTTTTTCAGAAGCAGGTCCGGTTTTCCGACTAATCCGTATTTTTCGCTGCGAAGCGTTATCGGAGGGATCTCCCCGTCCGGCACAAGGTCCTGGTTTTCCAGCTCGGGTCCCTGAAGCTTATCAATGATTTTCAGGATCACCAGAAGGATCAGCAGAAGCAGGAACAAGCCGGATAAAATGTAAAATAACCTGATTTCGTTCATTTTATCGTGATCCGGAGAGCGAGAGAGATCAAACACAGCAGGACGATCACGGTCAGGATAACCAGCAGGTGAATGAACCTTCTGTTCCTGATACGTTTTTTTTGTATTGCTGAATTCCTTTCCAGTTCCTTCAGCCCTGCGGTCCGGTGGAATTCATTGCCGGCATCTATTTCCCATTGGTTGTCCGGTTCATAGTCAAGCTGCTTCAATGCCCATGCACGGGGACAGAAGACAATTAATCCGACATCAGATGCACTGATCCATTTTTTATCGTCCATAGTTTCTTTGAAATCGAAAATGCCCCCGGTGAAGAGGGCATTTTATCAGGAAGTGATTGAAATTCCTATTTTTTCGCTTCAGAATAGACCTCGATCGCTTTTGCGAGGAGTTCTTTGAGTTTGTCTTCCCTCAGGCTCAGTGTCAGGTCCGCCCGTGTCCGTTCAACAATGCCGCGCAGCAGATCTGTCTGCCGGCGAAGACCGTTTGTGACCGCATCCGGGTAGTCCATGGTGACGAGGATCGAGTATATCTCATCCATCTGGGAAAGAAGACGTTCGGCTTCATCGGAATAGCCCATACGCAGGATATCCATACACCGGCGGCGAAGTTCACCCGGGGTTTCCGCCATACCGCGGAGATAAGTGGATGTGACAACGCCCATTTCCTCCGGAGTCGGGATCTCCCGGTTTTCAATATAAGCCGTGGTCAGAGTGGCTTCACAGAATTCTTTGATGGCGTCCTGTGTGTAGCCTGCGTAATACAGATCCGGGTAAGCTGTCAGGTCGGCTTTCAGATCATCTACGATCTTCCGCCCTTCTGACAGATGCTCATGCGCCAATTCCGATTCACTGCGATGGATCGCGCGGATGGCGTTTGCGGAATGACGGATCAGCGCCCGGGAACGGGTCAGGGCCGCATCCCGTGCGAGTGTCCGGGCTTCAAAATCCCGATGAGCTGCTTCGGCAATTTCTGTAATTCGTGACATGATCTGCCTTAGAACGGAATATCTTCGCCGTCCGGGTCAATATCGTAATTGCCGCCGGGCCCCATATCGGAACTGTTTGCATAAGCAGTACCCATGGAACCGTTGGACTGGCCGTATCCGCCGTTGTTATATCCGTTTTCACTTTCAGAGCGGCTGCTCAGAAGCTGCAGATTGGATGCGGTGATTTCGAATGAAGTTCCGGTCGTTCCGTCACTGCGTGTGTATGTGCGCGGATTACCGGAAGGATCCGCAACCAGACGGCCTTCCACCAATACTTTCTGCCCCTTTTTGACATAGTTGCTTGCAACTTCTGCCTGTCTTCCCCAACAAGTAACGCGGAACCAGATCGTTTCCTTTACGGGCTGTCCCTGTGATTTATAACTGCGGCTTGTCGCAACACTGAATGATGTGACAGCCTGGCCTGATGGTGTGTAGCGCATTTCAGGATCTCGTCCAACGTTACCAACGATGATAATAGTATGAAACATGTTAATTACTCCTAATTCGTTTCACGGTTCAAAAAATTGTTTATGTGTCAATTTTACACGAATTCCCCGTATGTCAAGAGTACATGAGCTTTTTTTACTGATTTAATCAGGTTTTTAGGAAAATTAGATGTAAACCGTAAAAAATTAAAAATTACTAACTAAGGTCCGATATTATTTTATTAAATACCGGAAGATGCTTTGCTATTTGTGTAAAGGCCTCCCGCTGTTCAGTTCAGATAAGTTAACGGGAAGACCTTTTTGGTTGTTCTGTTGATGTAAATACCGGTTTTGGTGCCGGTTTTCAGTTTTTCACTTCATCGATCTGAACGGAATCGTCTGCATATTCAGATACCACCGGTGAAACAACTTCAGGAGCACTGACATATACCCAGCCGGTATCGTCTGTAAAGCCGGCATTTGGTTCCGGATTCCCGCCTTCATCGCGTTCAGATTTCCGGATGTGTCGACCCAGGCGATGCCCGGATCGGTTGATACGCAGTTTGTGCCGGCTTCGACAAAAACGGGCTTTACTTCGCCTGCGGTCATGGACACAGGATCAGCAGCAGCTGCAGAAAATACAGATACAAATAATAGCAAAAGACAGGCTAATGCCGGTGCAGAAAATCGGGGACTCATATTATCTATCCTTTTTCTCCTCTCCATGGGAATCATACTCTTCGAATTCTTCGTATGCAGGATAGCGGGAAATTTTATCCCATTCAATTTCTTTCGGTCGGTAGTACGCTATAAAAAGCATTGAAATAACTGTGACAATCACGGACATTGATCCGATTCAAACATACTTTTTCATTTGACTTTTTATGAGGATACGGAGACTCCATTGCGGGATTGCTTCCTGAATCACAACTCGTTTTTCAGTATAACACCTGATGAATAATCGCAAACAGATTATATTTATCATTGCAATTACATGATGTTTGTCTATACTTCCTCATGTAAAATAGAAACATCCAATTTTATTCAGAAAGGAAAACAGGCGTTTTTATGGGTGCGAAACGAAAAGAGCAAATCGAAAATGTTTTATTCACACTGCCGGCAGTAATACTTGTCTCCGCAACCATCTACATTCCCTTTATCCTCAGTGGTTACTATTCGCTGACGAAATGGAACGGCATCTCAAAAGAGCCGGAGTTTATCGGCATTCAGAACTTCATCACGATCTTTACGGATAAATCAAGCAATTTTCTCAACTCGATCCTGTTCACGACCAGATATACAGTTATATTTATCATTTTCGCCAATATTTTTGCTCTTGCCCTTGCCGTTGCACTGACGCAGAAGTTCAAACTGGCGAACCTGATGCGCGGCGTTTTCTTCGTGCCGTACATCATGTCGATGACGATCGTCGGTTTTATCTGGAAATTTATCTTTTCCCAGGGCTTTGCGAAACTCTTTGAAATGACCGGATGGGATTGGCTGAACCTGAGCTGGCTCGGGAACCCGAAACTGGCTTTTTATTCGGTTGCTTTCGTCGGTATCTGGCAGTCTGTGGGATTTTACATTGTGCTGTATATCGCAGGTCTGCAAGCGATTCCCAAGGATATTCTTGAAGCTGCGACAGTGGACGGGGCTTCAGGATTTCGGCGCTTTTTCTCCGTCACCTTCCCGATGCTCTGGCCGTCGATCACAACCTGTGTTTTTATGTCTCTGACCAATTCACTGAAGGTCTTTGACATCATTCTTGCGCTGACTCAGGGCGGGCCGGGAAAAGCGACCGCTTCTGTCACGCTGGAAATTTACCGTGAAGCGTTCCAAAACAACAATTACGGTCTTGGTTCTGCAGAATCGATCGTTTACTTTGTGTTTGTACTGATCCTGACACAGGTCGTGCTGAAAGCATTCAATAAGAGGGATGTGGGATTATGACAAGAGCAAACAAAAGACACCTGTATCTGGTGATCCTTGAGATTATCATTGTTATCATCGGTTTGGTTTATATCTATCCCGTGTTCCTGATGTTCATGAACTCGGTAAAACCTTTCCGGGAAGTGGTGATGGATGTTATTGCCCTGCCTTCAAAGATCGAATGGAAAAATTATTCCTACGTGATGGATAAAATGAACTACTGGAGCCTGTTCCTGAACAACGTGATCATCACGGTGATCGGGATCGCGGGGATCGTGCTCTTCTCTTCCTTCACAGCTTATATCATTGAACGGCGGCCTAACCGGTACACGAATTTTATCCATACGCTTATCATCACGCCTATGCTGATCCCCTTCCAGACCATCATGATCACGCTGCTGAAAGTGATGAATGTCCTACATCTTTCCGGGAGCATCTGGGGTCTTGGTATCCAATACTGGGGCTTCGGCATCCCGATGGCGACCTTTATTTACTGTAACTTTCTGCATACCATTCCGAAGGAAATCGATGAAAGTGCCAAGATCGACGGGGCTTCTACGATCCGCACCTTCTTCAGCGTGATTTTCCCGCTTCTGAAGAATGTTACCATTACCGTTATCGTGCTGGATGTGATGTGGATCTGGAATGACTTTCTGCTGCCATTGCTGATGGTCAACTCCAGCGCAAAGACCAAAACGCTGGTGCTTTCCGCTTATACTTTTGTCGGTCAGTTCAATACCCAGTGGCAATATGCTATGGCCTCTATGGTGCTGGCGATCGTGCCGTCCATCATCGTCTTTATTCTGCTGCAGAAATACATCATCGAAGGTGTTGTCGCAGGAGCGGTAAAGGGATGATCAGGTTTCAGGTGTTAGTTTTTAGGTGTCAGGTATTAGGTTTTAGGTTTTAGATTTTTGCAGGCAGCATCACTATTCCCTATCTCCTATATCCTATCCCCTATTCACAAAAAAAAGGAGAAAAAAATGAAGAAAATCAATGTTTTATTACTGGTCTGCATATTTGCAGCGATGCTTTTCAGTGCGGTTTCTGCTGCGGATATCTATATGTTCATCCCCAGCCCGGAGTATGCCGATGCGATCAACACCCTGATCGAAGAATATAAGACTGTTGCTCCGGATGTCACCATCAACTATGAAACCACCCAGAGTGACTATCCGACCCTGCTGAAGGCGAAGATCAATGCCGGTTCCACCCCCGACATTTTCGGTTCCACCTCCGGTAAGGAAATCGCTGTTTATCTCGATTATTCCTACAACTTCGCGGACCAGCCGGCAGCTGATGCCATGACTGACGCGGTCAAGGGTGTAATGATGAGCGGCGATGAAGTCCATGGTTTTGCAATCAAAGGCAACTACTTCGGCATGCTCTACAACAAAGATATCTTCGAAGAAGTCGGTATTGCCGAATTTCCGAAGACATTCGAAGGGCTGAAGGAAACCGCTGAAAAACTGAATAAAGCCGGTTATCAGGCTTTCACCTCCGGTTTCGGCGAATGGTGGGTCTTCAAGCATGCATGGCAGACCTTCTTTGATGCCGCTTCCGATGATCCGGCAGCTCTGGCAGATGCCTTCATCAAGGGTGAAGCTCACATTGCTGATTACCCCGTTCTCTACAATAACTTCTTCGATTTCATTGATCTGGTCGTGAAATACGGCGATGCCAAACCGTTGGAATCCTTCCTGTCCACTGAAGTTGCTGATTTCGCAATCGGCAAGGCAGCCATGGTCGTCGGACAGGGTGCCTGGGTCGAAGCTGATATGCTCGAGATCAATCCGGACCTGCACCTGGGCTTCGTCGGTTATCCTGTTGATGACAACCCGGACCATGCCCGCGTTATCGGCGGTTCCGATCAGGCGCTGCGCATCAACAAAGATTCCGCTGTTCTGCAGGAAACCCTCGATTTCGTTAACTGGTGGTATACCAGCGATTATGGCAAAGCCTGGTTCAACAATGTCGCCGGTGTGATCCCTCCGGTCAAGGGCGCTGAAGCTCCGGATATGGAAGTCATCAAGCAGGGTGACGCTCTGGCTGAATCAGACGGCGTTGCCGCTTTGTCCATCACCTACTTCACCGACGCCTCCCATCAGGCTTTCGGCGAAACCCTGCAGGCCTATATTGCCGGCACCATCGACAAAGATACTGCCTGCAAACAGATCGAAGAGACTTGGGTCAAGCTGGAAAACTAAAAAAATATATTTCAAAGAAACAGGGCGCCCAACGCGCCCTGTTTTTGAGTTTGATACCATCTTCTCAGAAATATCTGTATACGATAATAAAAATGACGGGTTATGAAAAAACAACTCGATATCACTTCAATTTATATGCAGAACGCTACTCCTGGAGTCGGACATATTCTTTACGATAAAGGATATGTTCTTCAATCTCATGAAGAAGAAATAAAAATGTCTTTGTGGCTTCATAATCATTTAGGAGGGGACATCAGGCTGAATTCGGAACGATCCGGTACTTATAAAGCGAAAAGTGCTGATTTTGAGTGGAGAGGAAAACTATGGGAATTGAAAACCATTAAGTCCGAACGCGCTATTGATAGTGCCTTGAGGAAAGGTATCTCACAGATATTTGAAAATCCCGGAGGGGTTATTCTGGATTTTGGGAACAATCCTTTTAGATTGAAGTCTATTGAGTTGGCTGTCAAATCACGTATTGAATCAAGCTGTCGTTTTCAAATTGACATTATCATAATCTGTAAAGGAGAATTACAGATGATCTTGCGATATAAGTAAAAAGAGGGCGTTGCACCCCCGCCCTTACTGGCAGAGGCCCAGCCCGCTTCCAATTACATTATATCAAAATAAAGAGCTTTGTCAAGTAAGCGAAAATCAGAAAACGATAAATTAAACGTTATGTAACAAAAGAGGATGAATTTATGAAATTTACAGAAGGTTACTGGCTCCGCAGTGAGCGGTCCAATCCGCTTTACGCGGCGCAGGCATATGCTGCCGAAGAGATTCCGGGCGGGATGAGAGTACTGGCTCCTGCCAACAGGATCACCGGCAGGGCTGCCACTATTGACCAGCCCGCTCTCACCGTTGATTTTACGGCAGCCGCAGAGAATGTGATCAAAGTCCGGATCCGTCATTTTCAGGGATATGACGCGCATGAACCGCGTTTTGATGTGATGGAAATGTCTGTGCCTTATTCGGTCAGTATCAGCGAAAAGGAAGCAGTTCTCACTACAGGTGAAGTCACACTGCGGGTGAAGATGAACGACGAGTGGCTGATGACCTTCGAAGCGAACGGTAAAGTGGTCACCTCCTGCGGGTTCCGGAATCTGGGTTACATGCGCTGGGACCGGCAGCCTTCCACCATGTTCTGCGCGGATAATTATCTCTCCGGCAATTACAAACCCTATATGCTCAGCGAACTGTCGCTCAAACCGGGGGAATGTGTCTACGGCTTTGGTGAACGTTTCACTTCTTTCGTAAAAAATGGACAGGTGATCCAGACCTGGAACGAGGATGGCGGAACGGCCTCGCAGGTGGCATATAAATGTATTCCCTTTTATATGACCAACCGCGGCTATGGTGTTTTTGTTGATCACAGCGGTCCGGTGGAATTCGAGACCGCCAGTGAGAAAGTGGAATATGTGGGTTTTTCCGTCCCCGGAGAGGAGCTGCGTTATTATTTCATCTATGGACCGGAGCCGAAAGACGTGCTGCGGCGCTATACCGACCTGACCGGCAAACCGGCTCTGCCGCCTGCCTGGTCTTTCGGTCTGTGGCTCACCACATCATTCACCACAAGCTACGATGAAAACACCATCATGTCCTTCATTAATGGGATGGCAGAACGGAATATACCGCTGCACGTTTTTCATTTTGACTGTTTCTGGATGCGGGAATTTCATCTGACCGATTTCGAATGGGATCGGGCAGTCATCTCTGACCCGGAGAAACTCATTGCAGAATGCCATGCCCGCGGACTGCACACCTGCGCCTGGTTCAATCCCTATGTTGCCCAAGGATCTGAATTCTTTGACGAAGGGCTGAAGAGCGGCTATTTCCTGCAGCGGGCAGACGGCAAAGGCATCAAACAGGTGGATATCTGGCAGGTGGGACTCGCTATCGTGGACTTCACGAATCCGGCGGCGAAGAAATGGTATCAGGACAAGCTTCGTAAACTGGTTGATACAGGCATCGACAGCTTCAAAACCGATTTTGCCGAAAGGATCCCGATCGATGTGAAATATTACGATGGCTCCGATCCGCTCTTCATGCACAACCGCTATACCTATTTATATAATCAGGCCTGCTTTGAGGTGCTGGAAGAAAAACGCGGCATCGGTGAAGCCATGCTCTTCGCTCGATCCGCTTCCGCGGGAAGCCAGAAATATCCGGTTCATTGGGGCGGTGATTGTTCCGCCAGTTATGCTTCCATGGCGGAAACCCTTCGCGGCGGACTTTCGCTGATGCTCTCCGGTTTCTCCTATTGGAGCCATGATATATCCGGTTTTGAAGAGACCGCGACACCGGATGTTTACAAACGCTGGTGCGCCTTTGGTCTGCTTTCTACCCACAGCCGTCTTCACGGCTCCAAGAGTTACCGGGTCCCCTGGCTTTTTGACGAAGAAGCCTGCGATGTACTGCGCTTCTTTACCGAATGGAAATGCCGCCTGATGCCTTATCTTTACGGGGAGGCCGTGGATTCCCATCGGACCGGCATTCCGGAAATGCGGCCGATGGTGCTCGAGTTCCCGCATGATCCGGCGGTGAATTATCTGGATATGCAGTATATGCTGGGCGGGAAGCTGCTGGCTGCACCGGTATTTAATGACGAAGGACATGTTGATTACTATTTGCCGGAAGGTACCTGGACACATCTGTTCACAGGGGAAAAGCGGGAAGGCGGCCGCTGGTATGCCGATGATTACGACTATTTCTCCCTGCCGCTTTACGTCCGTGAGAACAGCCTGCTGCCGCTGGGAGCCTGCAAAGACCGGCCGGATTATGATTACTGTGACGGACTGGAGCTTCATTTATATGAACCCAGGGACGGCGGTTCTGATCATGTCGTGATTCCCGATACGAGGGGTGATCCGGTGTTGGAAGCCGGATTCAGCTGCGAAAACGGAGAAGTTGTTCTGACACTCAGCCGTACTGTTCCGGGCCTGAAGCTGGTGATTCACAGCGGAGCAGACAATAGATCTATCCTGATCGATCAAAGCGAAACGCGCCGGTTTCGATATAATATATGACGTTTGTCCGGAATAAAGTGAGGGGAAGCTCTCTTTACAAATGAATTGTTTGGCGTTAGAATTCAATAATTCAGGATGATGCATCTTTTGAGGAGATGTGTCTGATAAAATTTTATGGAGGAAGATACATGAAGAAAGTCTTATTAGCAGTACTTGCTGTCATTATGGTGACAGTCTTTGGTTTCTCCGGCGTGCTTGCTGAAGGAACTATCAAGAATGATCTCGTTATCGGTGTCGCTCAGGAAATCAATGAGTTGAATCCTATGATGCAGAATGACCAGATCAATAACAACTGTTTCGCGCTTACGCATGAACGTCTTGTGTTCCTGGATAATGGTCATGGGTATGAGATTTATCCTGAAATTGCTGAAAGCTGGGAATGGACCGACGAGACCCACCTGGTATTTCACCTGAACCCGAATGTGAAATTCAGCAACGGCACTCCCCTGACCGCTGATGATGTGGTCTTCACCCTCAACCGCGCCCGCAGCGATGATCCGACCCTTTCCAAAGTTTCCGGTCAGCTGGGCCTGGTCACGGATGTCAGCAAGATCGACGATTATACCGTCCAGGTCACAACCTCTGCTTACAGCAATGAACTGATCTACAACTTCGGTTCCTATCCGCTTGCCATCCAGTCCAAGGCTGCTTATGAAGATCCGGCCAACACCGCTCCGTGGCTGATCGGTTCCGGTCCTTACAGCTTCAAGGAATGGCAGGAAGGCCAGTATGTGACTTTCACTAAGGATGAAGATTACTGGAACAAGGAAAACCGCCCAAGCTTTGCGAATGAGATCACCTTCAAATTCCTGCTTGAGGCATCCCAGCGCGCGATTGCCCTGCAGAACGGTGAGATCGATGTCTGTGTTGATCCCCCTGTGACAGACCTCCGCTTCCTAGAAGACGATGAAAATGTGACTGTCCACACGCAGGCCGGCACCAGACTGTTCTATCTCGGTATGAACGTCGCGAAAGATCCGTTCACCAATGAAAAGCTCCGCCAGGCACTCTCCTGCGCAGTCGATAAGGAAACGGTTATCGCCATCGTCCTTGATGGCCTTGGCAAGTGGCAGACTTCTGTTCTGAACCGCGGTGCCTGGTCCTTCCTCGATAATGATGAGGTTGAAGGTGGTTACACTTATGACGTGGACCGCGCGAAAGCTCTTCTGGCTGAAGCAGGCTACGAACCGGGTGCATTGACCGTTGAACTCTTCACCCCGACCGATGATCCGTACAAGACCATTGCTCCGATCATCCAGGCGAACCTGAAAGAAATCGGCGTCAATGTCGAAATCAAATCCATGGATCAGGCGACCCTGAAGACCGAATGCGCGGCAGGCCATCAGCAGATGTTCCTGTGGCGCTGGAATATCGGTGCCCGCGTGGACGAAACCTATCGTGAACTGTTCTACACCGGTTTCCCGACCAATTATGCTCAGCTGAGCGATCCTGTCGTCGATGATCTGGCCGATAAGGTCCTGACCGAAATGGATCAGGACAAGCGCCTGCAGTATAGCTATGACTATCAGAATTACATGGTCGAGAAGGTCTATCAGATCCCGCTCTATGTTCCGGATCTTGTCATTGCCTACAACAAGGGCCTTGTTGTTTCCGATTCTTATGATGAACCGGGCGTAATGTTCGCCGGCGGCGGCAACCACTTCTGGGCCCGCGCCTATGTTGAAGAATAATATTTAAATTCTGGATCTATGAAAAATCCGGCGGGTCTTCATGACCCGCCGGTCGTTCATTTTTATATGATTCGGTCTGACCTTTGGTTTTAAAAGGAGCACAATCAAATATGTTCCGATACATTCTCAAACGGATAATCATCCTGATCCCTACCCTTCTGGCGACGTCCCTGCTCATTTTCTGGGCGATGGACCTGGCAGGGGGAGATCCTGTCGATCAGATCCTTCCGGAAAATGCTACTTATGAGCAGAAGGATGCGCTGAGAGAGGAAATGGGATTGAATGATCCCTTCTTTATCCGGTACTTCCGTTATATCGGAGGTATCCTGAAAGGCGACATGGGAGAATCCTACATCACGCACCGTGATGTGTTTCAGACTTTTATGGGCCGCCTGAATATGACGCTTTTGCTCGGAGGCAGTGCGCTGATCTTTGCCTGTATCATTTCAATCCCGCTTGGTATTTACACCGCGCTGCATCAGAACACCTGGAAAGACACCGCTGCGATGATCATCGCGCTGTTTGGTGTGTCCATGCCGAACTTCTGGCTGGGGCTGATGCTGATCCTGCTGTTTTCCCTGAAGCTGGGCTGGCTCCCTTCAGGCGGTACCGGCGGGTTTAAATACCTTATCCTGCCGTCTGTTACGGTCGGTCTTGGTTTGGCGGCTCTGCTGACCCGTACCACCCGCAGCGCTATGCTGGATGTTCTTCGTCAGGACTACATGACAACGGCGAAAGCCAAAGGCGCGTCCCGCAACAGGGTCATCTATAATCATGGCTTGCGCAATGCGATCATCCCGATCATTACCGCGATTGGTATGCAGTTTAGTTACGTGATGACAGGTTCCGCACTGGCGGAGACCGTGTTCGGCTGGCCCGGTATAGGCCGTCTGGTTGTCGATTCTATCAACAAGCGCGATACCCCGATGGTTACAGGTTCCATTATCCTGTGTTGTGTGCTGATGGCTGTGATCAACCTGGTTGTAGATATTGTCTACGCGTTCTGCGATCCTCGGATCAAAGCGCAGTACTCCGGAAAGGGATAAAGATATGAAACTGTTCAATAAGAAAAAGACAGATGGCACTGAAATGATCGGGCGATCCCTGGGGCAGGAGACCTGGCGGCGGCTCAGGAAAAATAAAGGCGCCATGATGGGTATTGCTTTCATTATCCTTCTTCTGATCGGAACGGCGCTTGCCAGTATTTTCTATGATTACGACAAAGATATCATCGGTATGACGCGTGACCGGTTTATGGCTCCGAACTGGCAGCATCCTTTCGGGACAGATAATATGGGCCGTGATATTTTCGCCCGGGTGATTTACGGTGCGAAATATTCCCTGTTTATCAGTTTCGGGTCGACGTTATTAGGACTGGTCGTAGGGTTGGCTCTCGGTGCGGTGGCCGGTTACTACGGCGGCCTTGTCGACAATATCATTATGCGGCTGACGGATATCTTCTATTCCATTCCCTATATCATGATCGCCGTTGTGGTTGTTTCGATCCTTGGCACCAGTATGTCAAGCCTGCTTTTTGCTATGGCCTTGGGGACATTCTGTAACTTTGCGCGTATCGGCAGAGCATCGGTCATGACAGTCCGTGATATGGAATTCGTGGAAGCCGGCCGCGCGATTGGTCTGCCGACCTGGAAGATCATCCTGAAACACATCCTGCCGAACTGCCTTTCCGCGATCATCGTTCAGACAACATTGAAGGTTGGTTCCAACATTATTTCCGCATCCTCTCTCAGTTTTTTGGGAGTCGGGATCACTCCGCCGACACCGGAATGGGGTGCCATGCTTTCCGATGGCCGATCCTACATCCGCAGCTCCGGATGGATGTGTCTTTTCCCGGGTCTCGCGATCATGTTCACCGTTCTTGCCCTGAACCTTTTGGGCGATGGTCTCCGTGATGCCATGGATCCGAAACTGAAGCGCTAAGGGGGTGTTATGGAAAATGTATTAGAGGTAAAAGATCTGGTTGTCCGTTATGAAACGGATGATGGCATCGTACGCGCTATCAATGGCATCTCCTTCAGCATCGGCCGGGAACGGACGCTTGGCCTGGTGGGTGAAACCGGCGCTGGAAAGACAACGACCGCGCTGAGCATCCTGAACCTGGTTCCGGATCCGCCGGGTGTGATTTCTTCCGGATCGATCATTTTGGACGGAAAAGAAATTCTGGAAATGGGTGAAAAGGAACTGGAGCATATGCGCGGCAATGATGTTGCCATGATCTTCCAGGATCCTATGACAGCGCTGAATCCGGTGATTACGGTCGGTGAACAGATCGCCGAATCGGTTATGCTCCATGAAAAGCTTTCCAAAGAAGATGCTATGGAACGCGCGAAGGAGATGCTGGAACTGGTTGGCATTTCCGGGTCCCGTGCTTATGATTATCCGCACCAGCTTTCCGGAGGTATGAAACAGCGCGTTGTTATCGCCATAGCCCTGGCATGTCACCCGTCTCTGCTGATCGCTGATGAGCCGACCACTGCGCTGGATGTAACGATCCAGGCACAGGTGCTGGCGCTGATCAAGGAACTGATTGACAACAACCATATGTCGATGCTGATGATCACCCATGACCTGGGTGTTGTGGCTGAAGTATGCGACGATGTCGCTGTGATGTATGCCGGTCGGATCGTTGAGATTGGAACTGCTGATGAGGTCTTCAATCATACGCTGCACCCGTATACGGAAGGGCTGTTTGATTCTTTGCCGAACCTTCGGCAGCGCGGGGAAGAGCTTATCCCGATCAAAGGGCTGATGCCGGACCCGATGCACCTGCCTGAAGGTTGCAGCTTCAATCCCAGATGTCCATACGCGGATGAAGCCTGCTGCCGTACTCTGCCGGAGTTGAAGCTTGTGAACGGAACGCACTATGTAGCCTGTGGCCGATATGCGGATCCCGCTTTCCGCATCAGGAGAAACCCAGATGGAAAATAATGTGATTCTTGAGGTTAAACACCTTACCAAATATTTTGATACGCCGAAAGGGAAGCTTCACGCTGTTGATGATGTGAGCTTCAGCATTAATCGCGGAGAAACCCTGGGGATCGTAGGCGAATCCGGCTGCGGGAAGTCTACAACAGGCAGGACGATTCTCAAGCTCATCGAACCGACGAGCGGACAGATCATCTTCAATGGTGTGGATATCACCAAATACAGTGAACGTCAGATGCGTAAATTACGCACGGATATGCAGATCATCTTCCAGGATCCTTTTTCTTCTCTGGATCCGCGGCAGAACATTATGCAGCTCATCAGTGAGCCGATCCGCGAGCACCATATCTGTAAATCGAAGGAAGAAGTTCAAAAGCGGACGCTGGAGCTGATGGATATTGTCGGACTTGCCCGCCGTTTTGTCAACTCTTATCCGCATGAACTGGATGGCGGGCGCCGTCAGCGTATCGGTATCGCCCGTGCCCTTTCGGTCAACCCGAAGCTGATCGTCTGCGATGAGCCGGTGTCCGCGTTGGATGTTTCCATTCAGGCTCAGATCCTCAACCTGCTCAAGCAGCTGCAGCGTGATATCGGTCTTACTTACATCTTTATCACGCATGACCTCAGCGTTGTCCGTTATTTTTCCGATGATATCGCGGTTATGTATCTCGGTCAGATGGTCGAAAAATCACCTTCGGACAAGCTCTTTGAAAAACCGATGCACCCGTACACCAGGGCGCTTCTTTCCGCGATCCCGCTTCCGATCGTCGGAAAAGAGAAACCGGTGCGGCAGCTGATCCGCGGAGAAGTGACGTCACCGGTGAATTTGCCGGACCGCTGCCGCTTCCTGCCCCGCTGCAGTGAATGTCTCGAGAATTGTCCGAATGCCAGAACTCCGGAGCTTGTAGAGGTCGAACCGAAGCATTTTGTCGCCTGCCATATTTACAATAAGTAGGTTTAAGGGATAAGGGGAAGAGTTTTCGTGAAAAGCTTCCCCTCTTCCCCGGTCTTTAGACCTGACAACTGATATCCGAAACCTGAAACCAGAGAATCCTATGCCGGAAACCAAAAATAATTTTATGCTTCTTGCCGTACATACGGATAAGGAATTTACATATTGGCTCAACCGTCACGCTGAAGCGGGCTGGTGGCTGAAAGAAAACAAGGGCAATACCTTTGTGTTCGTAAAAAGGCCGTATCCCGGGAAACGTATATGTTCCTATACGGTCAGATCTGATGTGCTTGGTGTTTCGGCGGAAGATGTGTTTTATGACCAGCAGGACGATCTGCTGAAAAGCGGATGGCAGCTGCTGGCGATGGGAATGCCGGAAAACCTTACGGATAAGACCCGCCATGCATTTCTCGTTGAAGTGCCGCAGGAAGATCAGCCGCGTCCGGAAATCCCCCTGTCAGATCCGGACGGGCAGACGGCTCTGCTTCGGAACGCGCTGAAAAAAGCTGTGTCGACGATAGTGCTTTGCCTGATCTACGCAGCGATTCTGGTTTATTTGCCCTGTTTATATTTTGCTTTCAGGGCTGCGTCTCTTTACGCGAAGGCTGTCCGTGATCCCGGAATGGATACCATTTCCGGGGATTTTCAATCCCTGGATAGGGCTGTGGTCCTGAACTCCGTAATGCTGGTCATCCTTGCCGCATACCTGATTCTCGATTTTCTTATTTAGAATAAAACCCTTCGATCACAAACGGATCACACCGTGCCGTACCACACAGTGACCGGCACCCTGCTGCCGCGAAATCCGCACAAAAGCCTGTCACCGTGCTTTGTTACCATTTTTAGATTCGTCAGATTACGTCTCCCATGGAACTGCAGTCCCCCGTCCCGCGCAAACCATCTCTGCTCCCCCGCCTTACCCATGTCCTGAGCCAAAGTGTTACCTATGTCTTGATTGAACACCAAACCCCAGTCCTCTTCCCCCACCCCCTATAACCTGTAACCTACTACCCTATAACCTACTAACCTGTAACCCTATCCCTCCCCTATCCCCCATATCCTATCTCCTATTCCCCGCCATCCCACTATCCCCCATATCCTATATCCTATTCCCTGCCAATCTACCCTCTACATCCTACATCCTACCCCCTAAAAAAAACCTGTCACAAAAAAATGTCATAAAATCAAAAAACCCCTTGACAGAATTTGTCAGACACATATAATAAATGACTGTTGCCCGCAAAACGGGGGCAGCAAAAACAAAGAGAACCTTGACAATTGAGAAGCAGCAG
>CACYHU010000073.1 GCA_902774215.1 uncultured Chloroflexota bacterium | reverse complement strand
CATGATCTTCTGCTTTTCTTTGAGAATAGCGGCGATCAGCTCTTTTGCGTCGGGGTTGGCTTCCTTCATGAAGCGGTAATACTGCGAACAGGTCATTTCGCGGATGGATGCGTCTTTTGTGACCCGGTCGATGATCTGATTGGCCCGTTGTTTATCTTCCAGTGATGCCTGGTAATGGGTAAAATATGCCAGGGCACGGGAGATGAGAGCTTTTGCGGCCTCTTCTGTCTGTGCGGCGATATCCATGATGTAGCGGGAGCCGGGATTTGTCTCCCGGAAGGTTTTCATCGCTTCTTCGTAATCGTTCTCGGCTTCCTGCAGATGTTCGGCCAGAGAGCTGAAATCGCGGATGAGTTCAAGCGCATCGGCTTCAGGTTCGATGATCTGATCTGCCGTGTTTTTGATCATATCCGAAATGTTCATCTCAGCTCTCCTCCTTTGTTTAGTCTTCCGGCGGGTCCAGGCCCGGGATTCGCCCGGGGGACTGGATCGCTTGCGGGCCTGGACCCCTTTTTTACGGCTTCGTACAGCTGTGAAGCTGACGGTACTTTGTGGGGACGGTCCCCGAAGAGGACCGTCCCCGGGTGTCATTGATAAATACAGTATACAGAAATTTTTAAAAAAGAAAACCGCCAATATTGGCGGTTGACAAATGTTCGATTTTATGGTAAGAGCCGATTCTATCTGATAAACGGCAGCAGACATACTTTTACAGAAGGCTGATCCCTGAATTATTTTTAGAATCCATGATAAAATTAATCCGGAGAAAGGAATATGACAACTGTTAACACCCAATATAAGGACAGATTATTCATCTTTCTGTTTGGATCTGAAGTAAACCGGGCCTGGACACTCAGTCTGTATAATGCCATAAACAATTCCGAATACAAAGATCCGTCCTTAATCGAAATCACCACGATCAGGGATATCATGTTCCTTGGGATGCAGAATGATTTATCATTCCTGGTATTCGATGAAATGGATCTTTTTGAACAGCAGTCATCCTATAATCCAAACATGCCGCTGCGGATAATTTTGTGATCAAACCGTTTTTGGAAGCGCACCGCGCGGAGGTAAAAGGTATGTTACTTGAAGAATATAACGAAACAGAGGTCATGGAACTCTTCAAAGAGGAAGGGCGTATAGAAGGGCGCGAGGAAGGTCGTGCTGAAGGGCGCGAGGAAGAGCGGAATTTCATTTTCAAGAGTTTGGTTTCCGGCTGTCAATCAGGATCAATCAAAATTGATTTTGCGGCTCAGCTCGCCGGGATGAGCGTGGAAGAGTTCCTCGAAAAAATGAAGCCTGAATAAACCTGTAAAAATAAAATTACTCCCCTTCGCACTGTCGGAGGGAGTTTTTATTTTAAGGCTTTCGGATCCGCTGATATTTTGCAGTGAACCTGTACAACGCAAGTGTCAGATAAGGAACAGGAGCCGCTTCAAATTTTAATTTTGAAAAGGCATCGGGAGGGAGTGCTACGCAGGGACGCGGAATAAATGTCAGCAGGGTGCGAAAGTGATCCCCGCGTCCCGGATAATTCAGTCGAGGGAACATGCGCTGAGCAAGCTCATGCGTGTCCCCCGAACATCTGTATAAGCCGCTGAATCACTCCGTTGATGATAAGATCATTCAGATAATTCCCCAAAACAAAAGATGAGCCGTTTTGCGATATGTAAAGGCGCCAAAGCGGGCGGGTGACTGAAGGTCAGCCCGACCGGTCCCGGCAATATCTCCACGGCGCGGGAAGTTCTCCTGCCGGCATCGCCCGCCATTGCGGAGCATTTGCTGTTATAAGAGCTCTCTTTGCATTCCGGAGGGTATGCTTCGCAAGGCGCGGGAGCGAAAGTTCGTGTGTTTGCGAAAGCCGCAGCCCGCGCCTGATTTCCGGAGGCCTGCGGCCCCCATACCCCCGCTGTGTTTCAGGGCTCTTTTTCTGAATTACCCGCAAAAAGCGGTGGTCACCTTTTGATGGTATTTCTGAAAAAGGCTGTCGTACACCACAGCGGAGCCCTGGCTTCTGCGGCACGAAGCCGTGGATAAGGGGTCCAGGCCCGCAAGCGGACCAGTCCCCCGCCGCTCACGGGGACGCGTAATCCGTCCCCCGGAACGGCGGCTGGGGCGAAGCTCCTGCGATTGGGTGCCGTGACCCCGGCAGACGGTTCCGCGTGCCGGATGGTGCGCGGGACGATCGGGTTTCGGCCGTGCACGCGTAATCCGTCCCCCGGAGCGGCGGCTGGGGCGAAGCTCCTGCGATTGGGTGCCGTGGCCTCGGTTGACGGTTCAGCGTGCCGGATGGTACGCGGGACATTCGATGTCCACCCGTGTGCGCCTGAATATTCCCCTTGCGGAACAGATATAAACAAAATAAAAATTGATAGCGAAATTGGCATTTTCCTTGCAACTATTAGTAACAGCGATAAAGCTCAAAATGAAAACTGTGCAAAATTCGTTGGAGTAATATCGCTGGTTGGCACTGATATTGCACAAATATCAGTTAACCTGCCCCCTCAAAAAGGGCGGCGGATGAAAAATCATCAAATTTCGTTGAGAAATGAGGTCAAAGCATGAAAACGAAAACTTTAAGTATTTTGTTTGCTCTGGTTATGGTCCTGAGCATGTCGGTTGGAGTCTTTGCACAAGACTTCACGGAAACCTGGGATGAAAATACCGTGTTGATCCAATTTCCTCTGGGATAACGGTCCTCAGCCGTTCCCCGGCAAACTGCCGACCACTGTCAATGACAAGGGTGAAACGGTTCCTGTTGCCAAAGCTCCGCTGGAATTCGGTGAATATCAGTTCGATACCAATGGCAATATGGTGGTTGATAACACCGGCCGCGCTGTATTAACGGCTTATGAACCGAAGTTCACATTTGATCCCTGCGGCGATGGTTTGATTGAATTCAGCGTCGAACTGACCAAGATGGATTTCGAACAGGCTCCTGTTGCCAATTACTACTATGGCGACCCCAATGTCACCTATTTCACTGACATTGACGCTTTCATGACCACCGCAGGTGGTGAGGATATTAAATTGGGTCTCAAGAAGTGTGATTCCCGCGGCGGCGATGGCTGCAGCTCTCTCAGCTTCAGAAGAAACAGCGACGGTACTTTCACCGGCAAACTCAAGGGTTATCTGACTGTTCCTCGTGGTTATGTAATTCAGGGCGGAGAACCCGTTTGGATGGATATTTATTTCACTGATTACTTCACCTCTCTGTGGCTGCTCAACAACATTCCGGCGAACATGCGTATTGGTCAGGATTCAGGTGTAGTCACTGTTACCGGTCAGACTGTTGCCAACAGCGGCACCAAGCACAATTACTGCCAGGACAGCCTGCAGGTTTACGGCGGAATGGGATACGCAGTCCGTGCGAAGTATGATGAAAATACCGGTGAAGCACGTCTGCAGGCAGTTGTCCGCAATCTCCAGCCGAATATCCGCCGCCAGAACTACATCATCCCGGCCGAAGTATTCGCCTGGTACGATGATGCACATACCCGCATCACCAAGTACACCTGCAAATACACATCCTACAATGTGGCCAACGCAGCTCCGCGTACCGACTACTGCAAGTTCGGTGAAGGCATCGCCATCGCTGACCACGGTATGGTCCGCATCGATATCACCATCGATCATATCTCCAGTGCTGTTCTGCGCGCAGCTGACGGTGATAATATCCCCTTCACTCTGCGCCTCGGCGGAATGACCCGGACTATCCGTGGCGTATTCGAACCTGTTGAATTCCCGTGCCCGCCCATCAGCCGCATGCAGGTCATGGATCCTCTGAAACCATTCGTTTCTTCTTATCCGATGCTCTCTGATGATGCTATCGAAGCTTCCGGTCCTTACGGAGTCTATGAAGGCGGCGTCTGGGGTCTCTATCAGAAATGCGGTAAATTCGCTTACATCGCTGTCCGCCTCAGGAACGACGGTGTCCGCGAAGAAGTTGTGAAGCTGGATAATGTTGCAGTCGCTATCAATGGCGGTTCTCCGATGAGCTTCCACTGGGTACTTTCCACCATTGAACCTGTCAAGGGCAACAAGATCATCCTTGACGGCGGCGATGATGTGATCCTCATCGGTCGTGCAAAGGTCACGGATGTCCCGTCCCAGCTGAATGCTGATACCGCGATGACCGGCGCAGTGAATTTCACCGACTTCGGTTTCTATATCACCGGTAAGATCTTCTCCGATCACAATAACACCAATTGTGTCGCTGCACCGAAATAATCATCAGCAGGACTGATTCCGGCGAAATTTGAAAAAAATGGATGCCCCCTGCGGGGGGCATCCAAAAGCCCGGAACATTTGATCCGTCTGATTCTTAAAGGCGGATTTTTTGTATTAAGTGGTCAGTGGTCAGGGGTCAGGGGTCAGTAGTCGGTGGTCAGTGGTCGGTGGTACGGCATCTGATCATGGGGTGTGAAGTTCCCCGGAAGCGGACGGTCCTGCTCCGGGGACGGTTTTCCCGCTGCCGGGGAACGGCCCCTGAGCAACGAGGAGTGAAGTTCACTTGAAGCGGACGGTCCTGCCCCGGGGACGGTTCCCCGCTGCTGCTCCGCGCGCGGGAAAACCGTCCCCGGGAATTGCGAGGGCGGGAAAACCGTCCCCGGGAATGTTCAAATTAACAATATATTAATTTTTCAAAACCTGATAACTGCACTATAATTATTAATAGTAATAAAGGGGAATCGCCTTCCCCGAAAGGAGAAACCAAAATATGGAAAACCTGAATGAACTTGTCAGCTCCCAGAAAAGCGGGCTGCAGAAGTTGTGGGAAAAGATCCCCGGGATCAAAGGATATGAAAAATTAGAGGACCGGAGAGACACCGATAAAATCGTTCGTGAAAACATCTCTCAGCGTTTTTCCGAACAATGGACGCGGATCTCCGCGATCGAAAAAGACCTTGCAAAGGGCATGGGGATCGTTTACCTCAGCGACCTGGAATCCGCGGCGCTGAAGATCCGCCAGTTCGCCGACCGCATCAGGACCGCAGCCTACGGCTATGCGGGTCTTTCTGATGCCGTGAAGGTCGATGATATCGCGCTGCAGCAGCTTTACGATTATGACCTCTACCTCTTTGACCTGGCCGACAGCGTGAAGGAAGCTGTCGACAGGGTGGAGGATGCCGCCGCCGCGAATGACGGGATCGATGCCGCGATCAAAGATTTAAACAAAGTGGCTCAGGAATGCATCACCGCGCTCAACCGCAGGGCGGAAGTCAAGCTTGGGACCCAGAACAGCTGATTATTTACAGGAGTATAACCAATGGCACGTGTTTTTGATGTTGTTGAATATCCGAGCGAGATGCCGGATGAGATCGTCCACCATTTTCCGGAAACCGGAGTCTGCGACCTGCGTTTCGGCTCCCAGGTGATCGTCCGTGAGTCCCAGAATGCCATTTTCTTCCGTGACGGGAAGGCACTGGATGTGCTCGGCCCCGGCCGTCATACCATTTCCACCGCGAACCTGCCGCTGCTGACCAACCTGCTCGGCAAGGCGTTCAATAACCGGACGCCCTTTACCGCGGAAATTTATTATGTCGCGATGCGTGAATTTGCGGACCGCAAATGGGGCACTGCCCAGCCGATCATCGTCCAGAACGCCGGTGTCGGTTTGGGAATGACCCTGCTGCAGGGCTTCGGTACCTACAGCTTCCAGGTCGGTGATCCGCAGCAGTTCGTGACGCAGATCGTCGGTGCCACATCCAGCTATACCCTGTCCTCTATTGAGAACCGGCTGCGTTCCATGCTGCTTTCAAAGCTGCAGGATACGCTGGCAACAATGGCTGCCCAGGGGCAGAACATCTTCCAGCTGCTCAGCCTGACAGAAGAGCTTGGCACCGCGGTGCGCGCCAAAGCCCAGGAAGACTTTGCGGCCATCGGTCTTGTGCTGAAGTCCTTCTACATCACCAATCTCAAGCCGTCCGAAACCAGTGCGGAAGATCTTCGCGCGATGGGCATGCTTGACATGAACACCTACACCCAGCTTCAGGCTGCCGACGCCATGCGCGACGCGGCGAAGAATGAGGGCGGTGGTGCCGGCCTTACCGCCGGTATCGGTGCCGGTATGGGTATCGGTAATTATATGTCCCAGGCATTCGGGATGAACCAGCAGCAGTCTGCACAGCAGCAGTCAGCCCCCGCGGCGGCACCGTCATCAGGCTCAGCCAGCGGTCACGCAGGCGTCATGACCCCCTCCGAAGTGGCTCAGCTGCTGAAGGTTTCCGAGGAAGATATTATCGCCGCGATCCAGGCGGGCGACCTGAAAGCCCGCAAGATCGGCAGTGCCTACCGCATCAGCAAAGAATCCGTTGATGAATTTCTGAAAGGATAGCGTATCAGGGTGTCAGACATCGGTGACAAAGGGTAAAACATACCCGAACCAGGTGTCTGACACCTGATCTCAAGTTTGAAAAAGGATTCAGGTGTCAGGTGTCAGAAATTCTGATTTCCACGACACATTGGTGAATCCTGATTCGGATCATAACTATGAAACTTCAGGAATATCAGCTTAAAAATATCTTCCGTCAGTATGGGATCCCTGTCCCGGACGGCAGAGTGACATCTTATGCCCGTGAGGCCAAGCGCATTGCAGAAGCCATCAACGGGCCTGTTGTCGTAAAAGCCCAGGTGCTTTCGGAAGGCCGCGGCATGTCCGGCGGCATCCGTCTTGCCCGGACGCCGGAGGAAACGGAAGAATTTGCATCCCAGATCCTTGCTTCACGCATTCAGGATGTTCCTGTCAGCAAGGTGCTGATCGATGAGGCAGTGACCATCGCTGAGGAATATTACATCCTTATCACCTATGACCGGGCTGTTCAGACACCGGTGCTGGTGATGTATGATACCGGCAGCCTTTACATCGAGACGGCTGCCAACTCCCTTTACGATAATCTGGAGCGGGTGAACATCGATCCGCTGATCGGATTGCAGCAGTATCAGGTTTATGATCTTGCCTCCCGCTGTAATTTTCCGTTGAAATACCAGCGCAAGCTGTTTAAGATCTGCGGGCAGATGTGGAAGATTTTCTGTGAAATGGATGCCCTGCTGGTCGCAATCAATCCGCTGGCTATCGGTACCGACGGGCGCCTGCTGGCGCTGGACGGCAAGATCACGGTCGATAACAACGCCTTTTTCCGGCAGCAGACTCTTTTCGATTCCGAGCTCAGCATGATCTCCAACATGACCGAATATGAGGCGCAGAAGTACGGGATGTGCTATTTCCGTATGGACGGCAATATCGGCGTGCTGGCGAACGGAGCAGGGCTGACCATGAGCTGCATCGATTACCTGCGGCACCGCGGCGGCCGTCCGGCCAATTATCTTGATATGGGCGGGAGCGTCCATGACCAGCGGGCGGAAAAAGCGCTTACCCTGCTTTATGACGATCCGCGGGTCGATGCGGTGATCGTCAATGTTTACGGCGGCAAGACCCATTGCGACAAGGTCGCGGAAGGTCTGCTGCGCTCGCTTTACCATAACAAAAGGAAGATCCCTACCATTGTGCGTTTCAGCGGGACTAACGCGGATATCGCGCATGAGATGCTGAAGGGCTCGCTGATCGCTACCGTTCCGGACCTGCCCGAAGCGGTGGATAAGGTATTTGAGTTTATCGGAGCTCCGTCGAATGAGTATATTAATTAACAAATCCACCCGCGTGATCATTCAGGGGATAACCGGCCGGGAAGCGAGCTTTCATTCGCTTGATATGCTGAATTACGGCACGCAGATCGTCGCCGGCGTCACACCCGGGAAGGGCGGAAGCTGGGTCCTGGACGAAAAGGTCCCGGTCTTTGACAGCATGAAATCCGCGGTGGAGGCGACCGAGGCCAACACCTCCGTTGTTTTTGTACCGGCTCACCAGGCGACGGATGCTCTTTACGAAGCCGCGGATTCCGGTGTGGAGCTGGTGGTCTGCATTACGGACGGAATCCCGGTACAGGACATCGTCAAAGTCAATGCGTATATGAAGACAAAAGGCGTGCGCCTGCTCGGTCCGAACTGTCCCGGTATCATCAATCCCGGTGAACAGAAGGTGGGCATTTTCCCCTCCGAATGCGTGATCCCCGGCAGGATCGGTGTTGTGAGCCGTTCCTCGACCATCGCTTATATGACCATGGACCGGATGAAGGGTGTCGGTCTGGGTGTGAGTTCATGCGTCGGGATTGGCGGGGACCTGATCTGCGGGACGACCTTTGTTGATATTCTGGAAATGTTTGAGACCGATCCCTATACGGAAAAGATCCTGCTGATGGGAGAAATCGGCGGACTGGAAGAAGAACGGGCGGCCAAGTTTGTCGCCTATCAGATGAGCAAGCCGGTCATTGCCTATGTTGCCGGTGTCAATATTCCGGAAGGAAAGCGAACCACGCATCCGGGTGCTTTTATTGAAGGCGGCATCGGTTCCGCGCGCGAGAAGCTGGAAGCATTCAAGACCGCGGGGATCAAAGCCACTTCCAACTGGATGGATCTGATCGATCTGCTGCGGTAGAACTGACGCCGTGTGCTCTGTAATAAAAACAAGGCCCCGGTGAGGGATTTCTCTCACCGGGGCCTTGTTATATTACAGATACTTTTCTTTACTGATTGGTCAGATAGACGATGTTGCCGTCCATGCTCCAGTGCGGATAGTCGGCGGAAACACCGACATCATGCCGCGGATACGTTGTGTTATCGATAAAGGTGAAGGCGTCACTGGTGGAGGTTGCTCCGGTCGCCACGATACCGAACACATAGGTACCAGCTCTGTTCGGGGTGCAGAGATAAGTATAGCCGGAAAGATTTCTTGAAGAATCCACATACTGGTTGTTGATGTAGAATTCAACCTGATAGGCATTCACGACTTCATAGTAGACCTTCGGACATCTGCCTGTTTCTGTGGCATAGAAGTCAGGATACCATTTGTAGATCTGCGGGGCTGCGTCGTTAAACTGCTGATTGGTCGAACCGGTGACATCGTTGACGATGAAATCATACCAGATGGTCTGACCGAAGTTCTGATGGGCGGTGTTCTGCATCTGCCACCAGGCGGTATATTCACCGTTGGAAACCGGTGTGGTAAAGGTCACGGAAACTTCATAGGTTTCTCCCGGTCCGACAAGTCTTGTGATCGGGACGGAGGTCGGCCCGAAAACGGAGCCTTTCACGTAATTGAAGGAATAGGTGGAGTCCCAGGTGCAGGTACCGGTATTTTTGATGTTCCAGGTCTTCACGGCACTCATATTGGGTTTGAGTACGGTGCGGTCCGGGATGCTTACGTCGCCGATAAACAGCATACCGTTGTAGCAGTTCGGCGGGTTGTTGGCAAGAGCACCGGAGGGTGTGACCTGACCGGGTGTGACCTGATCGGGGGCGACATCACTCGGCCTGATCTCACGAGAGATGACCATATCTTCATCCTGGGAGACAGGATTCACGATCTGGGAGGGACGGGTGATGGAAGCTGAGATCATGTCAGAAAAATCCTTTGAAAAATATTCATCAGCGATTTTCTGAGCGGTCCCGTCTTTGATCATATCACGGAGAAGATTGTTCAGCTCAGGGATCAGGTTGGAGCCTTTCGCCGCGGCGTAACCGTATTTTTCATTCACGACGTTATCAGAGACAAGGACGATCGAAGAATCATTCTTGAAGCGGGAGCGGTAAGCGTCGCCGTCCACCAGAGCAATATCGGCAGTTCCTTCTTTCAAAGCACGGATGACCGCATCATTATTGGAGCAGCTTATGACGTTGGCCGGAGAAATTTTACCGCCCATCAGCAGGTTTGAAGCGATCCACTGTTCAAAGCTTGATCCTTTCAAAACAGCGATTTTTGAATTGCGGATGTTATCTTCTGAAATCGTATTGCCGGCCTTGCCAAGGATCACACCGCCGGCCTGATAGTAGGCGTTGGTGAAGTCCACTTTTTCCTTCCGGCTTTCCGTGATCGAAAATCCGCCGCCGATCAAATCGACCTGTCCGATCATCACGGCATCGATCAAACCATCAAAGGCCATGTCGATCGGCTGCACGGTGATACCCAGACGGCTTCCCATTTCTTTCACCATGGCGATATCAAGCCCGTCCAGTTCCAGTCCTTCCGTATAAACGAAGGGATAGTAATCGGATGAAACGCCGAATCTCAGCACACCCGCGTTTTTGATATCGGCCAGTTGATCCTGTGCACCGCAAACTCCCGCGGCCAGACAGATCACAGCCAGTACAACAAGCAGAATGTTCAGTTTCTTAAACATATTTTCTCCTTACTTCATAGCGTCAATATGTATTATATCAGCAAATCCGGTTTTAGGAAAAAAAATGCGCGTCCAGCCCCGTATGGATACTGAGCCCTTAATTTCTTATTTTTCTTGCGGCGACGATTCGCCGGCTGGTATATCCGCCTTCAGCGCGTTCATCCTCACAGGTGATGAGGGTCAGAGAATCAGGATAAGCATTTGCGATCCGTTCCAGTCCCGCGGCATCATCTTCGGCAATCTTTTCGTTCGCATAGACTACGAAAGCGGAAAGCTCACCGGATGGTTTGAGAATGAAGATGCGGTTATTGATTTCCATCTGCCGCAGCATGGCAAAAGGACCGGCTTCCATGGTGTTGAGGTGGTTGTGTCCCGCGATCACAGCCCTGCCTTCACCCGGCAGCGCCGACCCTTCCAGCAGTCCGGCAGCATCTCCCAGCCAGGTTACTTCGTATTTCCCGTTTACCGTCGGTATATGGACGATTTCAGTCTGCATTGAAAGTTCCGGTATCTGAATGGTCCAGCCAAGCGGTTTATAATTCAAGTCCATCGGTTTTTCCGTAATAACCTGAGGACGAACGGCAGAAAAACCGGTTTCCGGGAGTTTGAATCTGATCCTGAAGAATGACGGTCCATCCGGTTCATCCGGATCGTCCGGCTGCCGGGAATTGGTGAAGAATACTTCGTCATCTTCCGTGACACCGGTGAGCGTTATGCTGTGACCGGCGATCGTTTCGCTGTCCCCGATTTCCGTGTGCACATACGTTGTGTAGTTATTGTCAGTTTCCTCTGATATTGTCACGTTTGCACCGTAAGGGACGATGAGGATAACTTTTTCCTCATGAGAAAGTGTGAAGAGCAGTGAAACCTGCGCGCTGCCTTCCGCATCCGCAGTTCCTTCCCGGAGACTTTGATTTTTTATCCCGTAATAGAATTTTTCATTCGCAGGGAGTCCGCTGATTTCCAGATTTGCGGTGAATTGGAACTTTTTATCTGTACCGATTACTTTCTTTTCCACCATGACTTCGGTGAGTGCGTTGTCAAAGAAATGATCCGCCGGTTTATCCCGATCGATCCTGCCGGAAACAGAAGGGGATGTACCATGCTCGTCAACGGAAACGAAAGAGAACCCGTCTGAAGATGGAAGCTCTGTGACAGTATATTCTGTTCCCTCCGGAATATTGTGGATGGAAAGCTCCTGACCGGCCCGGAGTGTGAATTTCCAGCGGTTATTCTCCGGAGACCAGTCATCAGCCTTTTGTATCGTTCCGGTATCGGGATCCCGGAATTCATAATCCTCAACAGTAAAGTTTTTGTTTTTAAACAGAACGGTGAAATTAAAGCTTCCCTCTTTTCCTCCGATTGTGCGTTTTTCAATGGTCAGCGTATCTCTTGAGTAGTTGCGGAAGGTTCCCGCGACCGGAATATCGCTTGTATCGACAGTCAGGGGATGCAGCTCAAACTTTTCGTTTTCATCAAATTCACCGAGCGGGTCTTCGCCGTAAATGAAATATTGATTGTCGCTGTAATAGAACAGCCTTCCCGTTTCTTCTTCGAGCAGGATCTCATCCTCGATATAGACGATATCATCATCCGCTTTCGGTTTGAATCCATCGGAGACCGGCATCATTGTACCGATGACAGAATGATAATGGTCTCCATTGTAATAATACTCTACCGGGATGGTATCTTTCGTTACATGGACGATATATCCCTCTCCGGATTTTCCCTCATGTTTGGGAACAGAGGCAGTCAGCTTTTCCATGATCGGTTTATCTGCATGATCAGGCCATACATCGATTCCCTCGATCAATTCATGGCAAAACGGAGAATAATATTTACCATTGGACTCGTCATAGACATAATCCACCTGGTTTCTGTCTTCATAAACATACAGAGAAGTGAAAAGATCGGGACATGAAACCTGATGATGTTTTTTTGAGTATGCTGAACTGACCGGTTTAAGTTCTGTTCCTTCATCTTCGGGATGATTTGGATCAAAGCTCAGAAATTTACCGTCGTGGCGGTAAAAAAGCTTACCGTTGGCATCCTGTAATACCTCATGCTGTGAACCGCAAGCCTTTACAGGTGTCCTCAGGTTGTCATCCTTCATATCGGAAGACCATACTGTTACAGGGATATCCCGGTCCCAGATGATATCACCGCATCTCGTTCTTTCTTTATCGCAATGCCGTTCTCCCATATAGATATCAGCCCGGGTACCCCTGGCAATTTCTTCTTCAGTGACAGGACCGGTGATGATGACCTGGGCATAATAAATCGTTTCAGTATCATAGATGATGCCGGGATCGGGTTCTTCTTCTATGTTCTCTGTCACCTTATAGACATAGGCAGCTTTATGAGTGCCTTGTTTTGGTACATCAAACCTGATATATCCAAAATAAATATCATCTCCTCTGTTGGTATGTTCTCCTTTCGAATTAAGCGGGGACATCGGAGCAGGTGCGTTAGGCAGCGGATCGAGCCCGGGTATCTCAACCTTGGGAACATCTCTTTTTGCATCTTCAACTTTGAAGTTAAACGCATAGAAATAATTATCTTTCGGTGCTGCGCCGTCCAGCAGCTTCCGGGCTTCCGGCAGCACCAGTACCGGATCGATCTCGGGAAATTCCGGTGAGTTTTCCAGCATATAGGTGGTGCAGCCAACTCCGTTGGTCCAGATGTAACGCGCGCCGTCCGCATGGGCACGGACATAAACCGAGGACCAGGGGCTTATCCGATCACGATCGGTGCCGGTCGCGAGGATCCATTTGCCCGCTAATTTTGCGGGATCATTTACATCAGGAATATCCCGGATCTCCAGCCCGGAATGTTTGGCAAAGGTGATGGATTTTTCGTTCAGGTCGTTTCCGTCAAGCAGCTGGATCCCTTCACTGTGTTCGCCGTAAATGATGCCGTCATAGCTCCCGTCGTCATTCCAGGCATACCAGTTTCTCTCATTGACCTGTTCACGGGGAACATCAATGTCATTGAGATAAAACAGGATCGTTGTGTTCGGTTTGGCATCAACGACATCAATGGTGAAATCCACTTCAGCTCCGGAACCCTTTTTCACCATTTGACCCCTATCGGAATTAATATAATTATTGAAAGACAAACTATATCGGGAGATATTGAACAAGCGCCGGTACCATATATCATCTTTACGAAGCGCATTTGAGTACTTATTCCGTGGACGGTCTGGCGTACATTCCTCCTCGGTATAATTATCTCCTTCGCAATTGAAAGGGATTTGATCCTGGTCGGTAAAGGTGACGCCTTTGATCGTGAGCCTGATACTTTTTGCATTGCCGTAGATATCCCTGACAGCCTTCGGATAGATGATCTCGATGGGATCCATATCGAGCTTACGGGTAATGCTTTTGGCTATTTCAGAACGGGAAAACTTTATCGATCTGATTTCTATTCCGTTATCAGTCACCTTGGCTTCCAGTTCTTTATACGTTCCGGATCGTTGTATAACCTCTCCGTTGATACTGACGATTGGTGGTTCATAGCCGAGGCCCACCAGACGATAATAGGCCGCCGGAAGCTTGTCCCAGTAAATGTTTTCTTCATCCGTTCTTTCATAGATACCGGGCGCGAGAAAGCCGGAACCGTTGATGTTGGTGTGTCCGTCGGTGCTTTTCCCGTTAACGTCAACATAACCTTTATTGCTGACGCCGCCGATGTTGGCTGCCACGTTTGGGTTGGTTTCCCAGTCGGGACCTTCCTGATCATACTTTCCCTGTTCCATACTGTCCAATGTTGTTGTCCAGCGGTCGTTGGTCAAATCGTCCCACTCCCTCACGTTCAGCAGGATCCTGCCGTTCTCATACTTCATGCCGCTTTTTTCAGGCTTTCGGGAAGCACCGACATCCGGTTTGAACCACATACGATTGCAGATCTCTTCCCCGTCTTTTTCATGGCACATCAGTTTAAGCTGAGCATTCCTGTTTGAATGGGTCCAATCCTTGTATGGTGTCAGCCAGATCCTTGAATTCTGTGCGGAAAGTTTTTCCAATGAAGGCAAAACTTTTTTTACATCAGGATCATCTTTATATGTCCACCATATCTTTTCCCATTCTTTGGATATAGGAATGTATGAGATATCAAGGTCATCCATGTTCAGTGTTTTGAGACTGTTGCAGCCGGCAAGAAAGCCTCCGATATCGGTGAGGGCTGTAAGCGGGTCGAGGCCGCTGATGTCCAGCTCTTCCAGGACGGTACATCCATTGAACATGTTGGACATGTCTTGCGTATCACTCAGTTTAAGCTGTTTGTTCTCTGTGGAGTGAAAGAAGGCTTTTTGCAGATTTGTGAGCCTGGAAAACATATCTTTCAGGGAAACACAGCTGATATTTCCCCACATCCTGACTTCTTTGATCAGGCCGCTGTATGCTTTCCATGGCCAGGGATTGTCTTGATCATAAGAATTATCGATCACTGCAGGGTGATCATTCTCCACTGCCGGATGGATAATCAGCACTCCGTTGTCGATTTCCCATATGACCTGGTCTCCGGCCAGTGTTCCGGATGGATTTTGGGCAAACCCTGAGGATATATGCAGGAGGATCACCAGCAAGACTGCTGCGCATAGATATAGTCTGGAGATTTTCCTTTTTTTTTGCTGCTGCAGTGCTGATAAATGCTGATCCTTTTCTCTCATATTAGACCATCTCTGCTTCATAAATATAATCGATTAAATAATTCATTCATTATGCTGCAATATTCATACCATAGTATACAAAGCAATTATATTTATTGTTTATATGTATCTGTCTCATAGAGAGGGAGCCAGCAGAACAGGCAGCTCCGATTCAAACTGAACAAATCGCAGCTTCCATAAAAAAAACCGCGGGAGGTGGTTCCTTCCGCGGTTTTGGTTTTATTCAGCGATTATCGCTTAGTCCTCTTTGCTCATGGAGTAATCCAGGTCGGCAAGCTGTTTGTACAGGGTGTTGCGTTTCTGGACGTCCTTCACGGCCTTCTTCATCAGGGCTTCTGCGCGGGCTTCGTCGAGCTTGAGCAGCTGCTTGTAGCGGTTCTCATTGTAAGCGTATTCGACAACGTCCTTGGTCGGTTCCTTGGAATCGATGGTCAGCGGATTTTCACCCAGGGCGATCTTGTCCGGGTTGTAGCGGTACAGGGACCACAGGCCGGAGTCGACAGCCAGTTTCTGCTGGGCCAGACCATTGCGCATGTTGATACCATGGTTAATGCAGTGGCTGTAGGCGATGATGAGTGACGGACCGTCATAAGCTTCAGCTTCGAGGAAGGTCTTCACGGTCTGGGCATCGTTGGCGCCGATGGCGACGTGACCGACATAGACATAACCGTAGGTCATGGCGATGTAGCCGAGATCCTTCTTCGGCAGTTCCTTACCCTTGGCAGCGAATTTCGCGACCGCGGCACGCGGGGTGGACTTGGAAGCCTGACCGCCGGTGTTGGAGTAAACTTCGGTATCCAGGACGAGGATGTTGACGTTGCGGCCGGAAGCCAGAACGTGGTCAACACCACCGTAACCGATATCGTAAGCCCAACCGTCACCGCCGAGGATCCAGACGCTCTTCTTCACGAACGCGTCAGCCAGGGAGAGCAGTTCCTTCGCCTTCGGATCTTCATCACCTTCGAGTTTTGCCTTGAGTTCGGCAACACGGGCACGCTGGGCAGCGATGCCGGCTTCGGTCTTCTGGTCAGCATTGACCAGCGCTTCGCACAATTCTGCACCGATCTTGTCGGCGAGCAGTTTTGCGAGTTCGCAGGCATATTCGTGCTGCTTGTCAGCAGTCAGGCGCATGCCGAGACCGAATTCAGCGTTGTCTTCGAAGAGGGAGTTCGCCCAGGACGGACCTTTACCTTCAGCGTTCTTTGCCCACGGAGTGGTAGGCAGGTTACCGCCGTAGATGGAGGAGCAGCCGGTGGCGTTGGCGATGAGAGCGCGGTCACCGAAGAGCTGGGACAGGAGTTTGACATACGGTGTTTCACCGCAGCCGGCGCAGGCGCCGGAGAACTCAAAGAGCGGGCGCAGCAGCTGGGAACCCTTGACGGTACCCTGGGAGACCTTGGAGCGGTCCGGATCCGGGATGGACATGAAGAAGTCCCAGTTGGCGGGTTCAGTTTCGCGGAGCGGAACCTGCGGGGCCATGGTCAGTGTACCCTTTGCCTTGGTCGGGCAGGATTCAACACAGAGGCCGCAGCCGGTGCAGTCTTCGACAGCGATCTGGACGGTGAATTTGGCGCCGGGGAATTCTTTGTAACCCTTGGCGTCGGTGGACTTGAAGGTAGCAGGAGCCTTATCCAGCAGAGCCGGGTCATAGACCTTCTGGCGGATGGCAGCATGTGGGCAGACGATCGCGCATTTACCGCACTGGGCACAGGCGGTCGGATCCCATACCGGGACTTCCAGAGCGATGTTGCGTTTTTCCCACTGGGTGGTAGCGGTCGGGAAGGCACCGTCAACGGGCATCTTGGAGACCGGGAGTTTGTCGCCGTGGGCGAAGATGATGGGTCCAAGGACTTCCTTCACAAATTCAGGAGCATTGTCCGCAACAGGAGGCAGACGATGGATCGTGCTTGTGACCTTGTTCGGGTATTTAACTTCGTGCAGATGTTCGAGGGAGCCATCGACAGCGGCGAAGTTCTGCTGGACAACAGCGTCACCCTTCTTACCGTAGGTCTTCTTAATGGCTTTCTTGATCTGTTCAATGGCTTCGTCACGCGGCAGGACGCCGGAGATGGCGAAGAAGCAGGTCTGCATGATGGTGTTGATGCGGCCGCCCATGCCGGTCTTCTTGGCAACGGCGAAAGCGTCGATCGTGTAGAACTTCAGCTGCTTTTCAATGATGGCTTCCTGACATTCGACAGGGAGCTTGTCCCAGACTTCTTCCGGACCGTAAATGGAGTTGAGGAGGAAGGTGCCGCCCTTCTTGGCGAAGCGGAGGATGGATCGGATCCGGGCCGAAGCGCAGGTGGGAGGTGGTGGTGGAGCCGGACTTCTTGGAGTCGTATTCGAAGTAGCCCTGGGCCCAGTTGTCGGTGTTCAGGCCGATGATCTTGATGGAGTTCTTGTTGGCACCTACGGTACCATCGGAACCCAGACCGAAGAACATGCAGTTCACGGTGCGGCCTTCCGGCAGCAGGAAGTGCGGATCGTAGGCGATGGATTTGAAGGTGACGTCATCTTCAATACCGACGGCGAAGTGGTTCAGCGGGCAGTCCTTCTTCATTTCATCGAAGACACCCTTGACCATAGCCGGGGTGAAGTCCTTGGAGCCCATACCGTAGCGGCCGCCGCGGATGACGGGCATGGCCTTGAACGGAGCGTAACCATCGGTGATGGCTTCGTTGACAGCGGAAACGACATCGACGAAGAGCGGTTCACCGGCGGAACCCGGTTCTTTGGTGCGGTCGAGGACAGCGATCTTCTTGACGGTGGCGGGCAGAGCCTTGACCAGGTCTTTGACACTGAACGGACGATACAGGCGGACAGCGATGACGCCGTACTTTTCGCCCTGGGTGGCGTTCAGGTATTTCGCGGTTTCGACACAGGTTTCAACACCGGAGCCCATGGCGATGATGACGATCTCAGCGTCTTCAGCGCCGTAGTAATCAAACAGATGATACTGGCGGCCGGTGAGCTCGGCGAATTTGTCCATGGCTTCCTGGACTTTGGCCGGGCATTCTTCATAGAATTTGTTGACAGCTTCGCGGCCCTGGAAGAAGACATCCGGGTTCTGGGCGGTACCGTGGATGATCGGGTTTTCCGGGTTCATCGCGCGGGCGCGGGCAGCGATGACATCTTCGTCATCGATCATCGCGCGCATATCTTCGATGTCGAGCTGTTCGATCTTCATGACTTCGTGAGAAGTGCGGAAGCCATCGAAGAAGTGAAGGAACGGGACGCGGGATTTCAGGGTGGCGCGCTGCGCGATAAGGGCAGTGTCATGCGCTTCCTGAACAGAGTTGGAGGCGATCAGCGCGAAACCGGTCTGGCGGGTGGCCATGACGTCGGACTGATCACCGAAAATGGACAGTGCGTGCGGCGCAAGGGCGCGGGCAGTCACATGGAAGACGGTGGAGATCAATTCACCGGCGATCTTGTACATGTTCGGGATCATCAGCAGAAGACCCTGAGAGGCGGTGAAGGTGGTGGTCATTGCACCGGTGACTAATGCACCGTGAACGGCACCGGCAGCACCGGCTTCGGACTGCATTTCCATAACGCTCGGAACAGTGCCCCAAAGGTTCGGGACGTTCCTGGCTGCCCATTCATCCGAAAATTCGCCCATCGGGGAAGACGGAGTGATCGGGTAGATTGCGACGACCTCGTTCATGCGGTAAGCCACATAAGCGACGGCCTCATTGGCATCGATTGTAACCATTTGACGTGCCATGAAAAGTAACTCCTGATTTCTATGTTTTCTTCGGTCTTAAACGACAAAACCGGACACTAATTTGTACCGGCACAGCCGGATCTAACAGGCCCGGATCATTACAGGCCTAATGCAAGCAAAAAAGACGGCAGAAGCCGTATTCTTTTGCGGATTTATTATAACGCATTTTTTTGACTGTATTGAAAAATTTTTCCGCAAAGGTGTAATGAATTAAATCCAGTTTCTTTTGTGACGTTTATCAGTGTGCCCGGAATTTTCCGCCGGTACCGGATGAATGTGCTGACGGACGAGACAGGCTGAAAGTATATGTTACAATTTCATTATTCAAAAATATTTATACAAGGATCGTCCATGAACATGCCTCCGCTGCGGCAGGAAGCTGAAAAACCTGCCAAACCGAAAAATCTTAAAGAAATCCCTGCTTACCTTAAAAAAATATTCGGTGGGTTTTTCTCTCGTTTGTTTTATATTTACGGACTTGTCTGGGAAACCCGGCCGTGGATGCTTTTTGTGATGCTTTTCATGTCGGTGTTCAACGGCGTGATGCCGCTGCTGGGCGCTTATATCTCCCGGAACCTGATCAACGCGCTCATTAACATCAGGGACAATGATTTCAACAGCGTCCTGAATCTGCTCATCCTGCAGTTCGGGTACCTTTTTCTGACGCGGCTGGTGGTTTCAATTGACAGCATGCTGACACGGACCTTCGGGGAGCTGGTGGTCAACAGTATCCGCAACAAGCTCATGACTAAGGCGAATGAGCTGGACCTGCATTCCTTTGATCAGCCGGAGTTTTACACGAAACTGGAAAATGCCAACCGGGAAGCGGGACACCGTCCGCTGCAGATCGCTGTATCGACCTTCACCATGATGAGCACACTGATCTCCATGGTCAGCTTTATCGCGGTGCTCTGGGCGGTCAGTCCGCTGGCACCGCTGGCCATAATCCTCGCCGCTATTCCGTCCGCTATTGTGAATTACATTTATAAAGGCAAAAACGCGGCATATATGCGGCATCGCTCAACGGACCGCCGCAAAATGGACTATTACTCCGGGCTGATGGTGGACAAGGACCGGGTGAAGGAGGTGCGGCTTTTCGGTCTGGGTCCGCTTTTCATTGAACGCTTCAATCAGGTGTTTGACAAATATTTTGCCGGGATGAAAGCGCTGATCTACTCCGAGGGAAAATGGAATATCGCGTCCACCGGTTTTATGAGCCTGGTGACCTTCGGCATTTTTGCCTGGGTGGCATATAAGGTTTTTCAGGGTGAGCTGACTGTCGGTGATTATACACTTTACACCGGCGCGCTGAACAGCATCGGTTCCGGGGTTTCTTCGCTGATCGGCCTGACCGCTTCGATATATGAGGGCACGCTCTTTATTGACAACATGATCGCCTTCATGAATGAGAAAAAGACCATTGTCCCGCGTGTCGATCCGCCGGCTCAGGTCAGGCGCGGGACACATGAGATCGAGTACCGCCATGTTTATTTCCGTTATCCCGGGATGGATCATGACGTGCTGAAGGATATCAACCTGCACTTCAGGTCCGGTGAATCGGTCGTGCTGGTCGGGCTGAACGGTGCGGGAAAGACGACCCTTTTGAAGCTGATGACGCGGCTTTATGACCCGACACAGGGTGAGATCCTGCTGGACGGCCGGGATATCCGTGATTATGATGTGGAACAGCTTTACGATATCTACGGCACGATCTTCCAGGATTTCGGCCGCTATGCGGATACGGTGGAGATGAATATCGCCTACGGGCAGATCGACAAGCCGCTGAATCCTGAAATGATACGGGAAGCCGCGGTGCAGGGCAATGCCGCGCCTTATATCGAAAAGCTGGCGAAGGGTTACCAGACCCCGCTGATGCGTATTTTTGAGGCGGACGGCGCGGAGCTTTCTGTCGGACAGTGGCAGAAACTGGCTGTTTCCCGTGCTTTTTATAATGACTCCGACATTTTGATTCTTGATGAACCGACGGCATCCCTTGACCCGCTCGCGGAACAGGAGATCTTTTCTCAGTTTGACCGGTTGCGGGAAGGCAAGCTGACCTTTTATGTGTCGCATCGCCTGTCCAGTGCCACCACCGCTACACAGATCGTTGTGCTGGAAAACGGTACGGTCGCGGAAGTCGGTACCCACGCTGAGCTGATCGCCCGGGACGGGACTTATCACCGGCTGTTCACTGTCCAGGCGGAGAGGTATAAATAGGCATTAGGTGTTGGGTGTTAGGTATTATGTGGTAGGTTATAGGATGTAGGTGGTAGGTGGTAGGATCGCTGACGATGATACTTTAACCTATCCCCTATATCCTACTTTCCCAAATTCAAAGAAAATCCATGTTTTTCTTAAGGATTGTATTATAATGGATAGAAGGATTACCGGAGATAGTCCTGATAATGGTTTAAATTGAGAGAGAGAGAACCCATGGAAAACAACAACCCCGAAACTAAGATATATTCTGCAGGGTATGCCGATACATTCCACGGAAGCAGTGACATTTCCACCGAATATTCTTGTTTTTATGAAAAAGAACCGGACGGAACAGTCGGTGCTTCCAATTTATATGTTTTGGCCAGCGGTATCAAAGGAACCTCCGTTCCTGAAGTAACAGCGCGCTTTACTGCCAAAAAGATTTTGTATGAATACTTCCATTCTTATGATTATGTGGACGCGAGCAGGCTGGCGCTTGCCATGCGGACCGTAAACAATGAGATCTGTAATTATGCGAAGGTCCAGTCCGATAATCTGGGATCGACTGCAATCGCGGCTTCTGTCACGGATGGGAAGGTGACTATTGCAACGGTTGGCAGGGCCAAAGCTTATATTATCCGCAACGGCAAAGTGTTCCAGATCACGGAAGATCCGGCGGTCGTGGAAGAAAAGATCCAGGCCGGGGAAATGACCCCCGAGGAAGCTTATGGAGAAGGCGGAGATTCCGCGGCTTTCCCGACAGCTCTCGGTAAGGAACGCGACATAACCACTGATGTTTATGACGGTATCGAAGTGCGCGGCGGAGATATTCTGCTCGTATGCTCAGCCTCACTGGAAACCTTTATCGGCAAGAAAGAGATCCTTGAAGCTGCGTCCGACAGCAGTCCGAGGACAATCACACAGAAATTATTAAATTCTCCCTCTCTTCAAAATGCAAATGTTCCTGCTTCGGCAGCTGCGATCCGGATTTACGATGAATCAATGGTTGATAACATGATCCGCGTGGATGGCGATACGCCTGAGGATACGGATCTGAACCTGGAAAGAAAAGAAGTAGAACTGATCCGTAAAAACAAACCGCGGAAACCCGGAAACGAGCCCGGAGGCAAAAAGAAGAAAAAGAGCAATCTGCCCAGGATCATTCTGCTGGTGCTGCTGTTCCTGGCACTGCTGGCAGGCGGCGTATGGGCGGCTGCACGCTACGGGATCATCCCGGCTGAAGTGCGGGAAAAGTATCTGGGCAATCTGATCCCCTCTACCGAAACACCTACCCCGACGATCGACTGGGTGCGCGAGAGTATGACGGTTTATGAGGCGACCATGGATGTCCAGAAGGCTGCCGCTGTGGCTGCAACGGTCAATGCCTGGCCTACACAGACACCTTATCCCACATTCACACCGGTATTTATCGACCTGGAAGAGAAAACCGAAGCACCGACCGCGACCGCGGTTGTTGTCCCTGAGGTAAGCGGGTCGGCGGATATGGAGACAGATGCGGATACGGATGCAGATCCGGAACAGACTGCTGAAGATGAAGGCCCGACATCCACGCCTTTCCCGACTCTTCCGCCGGAACCTGAAACGCCTGAAGTTGTAGTTAAGGATGATTATGTTGATGAACGCAGCGGGGCGGAAATGGTCTACATCCCCGCCGGGAACTTCGTACTCGGTTCCAATCCGGAGGAAGATTACTATGCCGATTCGGAGGAGGAGTCTCCGCAGATGCGGGTTTATCTGGACGGCTACTGGATGGGTAAGACAGAAGTGACCAATGCACAGTACCTGCGCTGTGTTGAAGCGGGTGTCTGTGACCAGGGTTATTACATGGCTCTTTATATGCCGGGCCTTGAGGACTATCCGGTCACTTATGTCACTGTTGAACAGGCGGAACGTTTCTGCTCCTGGATCGGCGGTCATCTGCCGTCTGAATACCAGTGGGAAAAGGCAGCCCGCGGTACAGACGGACGCATCTACCCATGGGGCAGTGAAGAACCCGATTATGACAATAATCTGGCAAATATCCCGAATTATGTCAATGAAGATGGCGAGGGCAATGATCTTTTCGCTGCCGGTTCCTTCCCGGAAGGGGCCAGCCCTTACGGCCTGCTGGATATGGCCGGGAATGTATGGGAATGGACTTCCACCTGGTACAGCGCGAATTATTATAAGACGCTCGATGCGGAGCAGGAGCTCAGCGGTTCCATCGTCAGAAACCCGACCGGACCTGAAAACGGCAGTTCACGGGTGATCCGCGGCGGGTCCTGCGCTCCGACTGAGATCAATTACTTTGCCGCCTATATGCGCACAGCAGCCCGCAGTTATCTGAACATGGCCAGCAGCTATTATGTTGGCTTCCGCTGCATGGTCCCGGATACCGGTGATGCAGCGGGTCCGGAAGGTGCCGGAAATCCGATGAATCTTCCGGGCGGACCGGATGAACCGGTGCCGGCTCCGCTTCCATAGGACGGGCAGGCAGGTATTTTTAAGAACAGGAAGTATATGAGGGCGCTTTGCGCCCTTTTTAATGGGACAGATCATGGAAAAATTGAGAATCGTATTTATGGGCTCGCCGGAGATCGCTGTTCCGGCGCTGAAAGCCCTGGCAGAACATTATGATGTCGCGGGTGTCGTCACCCAGCCGGACCGGGAAGCCGGACGGGGAAAGAAAATCGTCATGCCGCCGGTCAAGGAAGCTGCGCTGGCATTGAATATCCCGGTCATCCAGCCGGAACGGATGAAAGTTCCCGGGACGATCGAACAGCTTCAGGAATGGAACCCGGATTTGATCGTCGTTATGGCTTTCGGTCAGATCCTGCGCCGGAACGTACTGGAGCTGCCGCGGCTGGGCTGTCTGAATGCTCATGCCTCGCTGCTGCCCCGCTGGCGCGGTGCTTCTCCGATACAGGCTGCCATCCTGAACGGTGACAGCGTAAGCGGAGTCACGATCATGCAGATGGATCCGGGCATTGATACCGGACCGATGATTAAAGCCCGGGAGCTTGCCATTGACCCCGAGGATAATACGGTCACGCTTTCGGAGAAAATGGCTGCGCTTGCGGCGGAACTGCTGATCGAGACCATCCCTGCCTATGTTGACGGAACGCTGGTTCCGCAGCCGCAGCCGGAAGAGGGTGCCTGTTACACCGGCATGATCAGCAAACAGGACGGGATGATGGACTTTTCTCAGAGTGCGGAATCCTTATGCTGTAAGGTGCGGGCCTATAATCCCTGGCCCTGCGCTATGTTTGAGATCAATGGGGAAATCTTTAAGGTTTATAAAGCCCATAGAGCTGAAAATCCGGAAAATCTTACCCCTGGGACCCGTACGGTCAGCAAAGGATTTCCCGCGATCGCTGCAGCAGACGGGCTGGTGGTCTTTGATGAACTGCAGGCGCCCGGGAAAAAGGTCATGCCGGGCAAAGCCTTTCTCAGCGGCTATCGAAAATGGGATAATTAACGTTATTCCCAGCGGACGAAACTGAACAACAGAGAGAACAGAGTCAATATGAAAATTATATGTTTTGGAGCCGGGGCGATCGGGTCTTATATCGCGGGCAGTCTGGCGCTGATCGGCAATCCGCTGATTTATGTTGAACAGCCTCAGTATATTGCAAACCTTAAAGAAAACGGTGTCCGCATTGAGGATATCAGCGGGGAGATGCACCACCTGAAGCGCTTTGACGCCTGTGGGAGCGCCGAGGAAGCCTTTGCACGCCATGACGATATCGACCTCATCATCACCGCTGTCAAAGGGTTCAACACGGATGACGTTATCCGGGCGCTCAAGCCATTTTCCGCACGGATCCCTGCTATCCTCAGTCTGCAGAACGGGGTAGAGAATGAGGCAAAATACGCGGATGCATTCGGTGAAGAGAAGGTCATCCCCTGTTCCATCTGTACCGCAATCAGCCGGGGAGAGCAGGGCGCGATCAGGGTCGCGAAGCTTCGCGGCATGGGGATCGCCGACACGCATCGGATTTGTCCGCTTCTCGTCCGGGAATGCTGCGAAGCGGGTTTGAAGGCGGAATTGATGAAGGACGGGCCGGCGATGAAATGGTCGAAGATGATCTCCAATCTCCTTTCCAATGCCGCGTCAGCCATTTTCAATATGACACCGGCTGAGGTTTTTTCCGATCCGGACAGTTATGAACTGGAGATAAGGCAGATCCGGGAAACCCTGGCTGTGATGAAAGCAATGGGTATTTCGCCGGTGAATATTCCCGGTGTTCCGATCAAACTGCTTTGTTTCGCGGTCACCTCACTGCCTTCGTTTATCACAAAACCGGCACTGGTGAAAGCTGTCGGCGGCGGCCGCGGGTCGAAGATGCCCTCATTTTATATTGATCTGCATGCCGGACGCAAAGAAAGCGAGGTGGAATTTCTGAATGGTGCCGTTGTCCGTTACGGCCTGACTTACGGCATTCCCACCCCGGTCAACCGGGCTTATTATGAGGTGCTGACAAAGCTTTCTGCCGGTGAGCTGCCGATGGAAAGTTATGAGCGGGATCCGAAGAAATTCCGGGAGGAGTTCGGAATATAACGGAGCGGGGCAGGAGGCAGGTTAAAACTGTATTAATTCCCCGTTACGATTAACATAAAAATTCTATGGAATTCTAATGTTAATCTAATGTTTGTGTATTATCTAATTAATTACAATTTATTGCGGGCAGACTGATAGAAGGTCTGCATGGAAAGGAAAGTAAAATGAATACTGCTAAAAAATACTCTATGATGTTTGTACTTGTGATCACTGCACTGCTGGCCTCAGCCGTGATGCCGGTTTTTGCAGACAGCTCAAAAACTGAAGCTATCAACGAAGCCAAAGCTTCTTTCGCTGATCTTTATGAACAAATAAATCCTTCTGTTGTTTATGTTTTCGTTGCCAAGGAAGCTGAAGGAAGCACCACGAATTACGAAATTGATAATTTTGATTTCGGCGATATCTTCGGGCCTGAGTTTGAAGAATTCTTCCGACAGTTTGAACAGGAAGATAACGGCCGCGGCCGCAACAGCAAACCGGAAGAAAAAGAACCGCAGCTTACTTATGGCTCCGGCACCGGGTTTGTGTGGGATGAAGAGGGACATATTGTGACCAATAACCACGTCATTGAAGACGCGGTGGAAGTTACCATCACCTATTCCGATGGAATCAAGCGGGATGCCAAAGTGATCGGTGCTGATCCCGACAGCGACCTGGCTGTTTTGGAAGTGGAAAACCCGAAGACGGATCTGACTCCTGTCACCATGGGTGACTCCTCCATCCTGAAACCGGGTGAACTGGCTGCCGCCCTCGGCAATCCGCTGGGACAGACAGGCACCATGACACAGGGTATCATCTCTGCTCTCGGCCGCAGCTATGCTGTGGGTGAAAATGACGGAACCGGAAACTATACCATCCCGGATGTCATTCAGACGGATGCTTCCATCAACCCGGGGAACTCCGGCGGTGTCCTGATCAATGCTGACGGTGAAGTGATCGGTGTGGTAATGGCCTTCTCTTCCTACTCCTACTCATCCGCGGGTATCGGCTACGCGATCCCTTCCAACCTGGTGAAGCGTGTGGTCCCTGCCCTGATCAAAGACGGTGAGTACCAGCATCCGTGGATCGGTTTCAGCGGTGTGGCACTGACTCCTGAAACAAATGCCCAGCTTGAGCTTGACCATGACATGCGCGGTGCGCTGATCCAGACCATCCAGCCCAACAGTCCTGCAGAAGCTGCCGGTATCGTTGCCGGAACGGAAGATATGGAAATCTCAAAGGGTGTTTATGTGAAGGCTGGCGGTGACATCATCACAAAGATCAATGACCGTGACGTCAAGGGAATGGATGACATTATTGCCTACCTGAGCTCCAATACCTCAATCGGTGACACCATCACCCTGCATCTGATCCGTGACGGCAAGGAAATGGATGTGGATCTGACCCTCGCTGCCCGCCCGAACCAGGCCCAGCGTGCCGCGAACGCAGCTCATGCAAATGAGGACGAAGATGAAGAACCGACCGAAACCGGCAAAGCCTCACTTGGTGTTTATATCTCCGAGCTTTCCGATGAAGGTGTGGGCGTGTATGTGAACACAGTCATTGAAGACAGCGCTGCCGAAGATGCCGGAATGGTTGAAGGCGACATCATCACCATGTTTGACGGTGTGGAAGTCTCCACTGTTCAGGAGCTGAAGGACGAGATCGCAAAGCATCTTCCGGGTGAACGTGTGACAGTCACGATCCTGCGTGACGGTGAAACCGAAGACCTCCGCCTGACGCTCGGGAATACACTGTCCAGATAAGAGGTTTGATAAAATGAGGCTTGAGCTGTAAGGCTCGGGACCTGAGAGACAAAGAAAAATCCCATTCGTGAAATAACCGAATGGGATTTTTTGTTTTCAAATTTCAGCTGAGGAATCTCAGGTTCAGATCCTTTCGGCTCAGGCTTCAGCCTTTGCATCTTCATTCAGCAGCTTTTCGCTGTCGTAGAATTCACGAGCATTCAGGGGGTCGTCGGTGAAGATAGCGTCTACTCCTGATTCGTATAGGTGACGAATATCCCTGGGGTCATTGACGGTCCAGGCGCGGACCTTCCTGCCGCATTGCTGTTCCCGCCGGATCAATCCGGAGGACGCATCGGTATAAAAGGGATGCAGTGCGTCAACAGATACGGAGTGGTTCAGCAGATTGCGGGCGAATGTGCCGAGGAGCCCCTGTTTCGCGAGCAGGGCACAGGAGATATTGGGATTCTTGTCCTTGACGTACACGAGATTGTTAAAGCGGAAAGATGAGACGATGACGGACTCGACCAGCTTATATTTTTCGATCAGTTCCACGGTCTGGTTCGCGAGCATACGGTTATCACTTTCCTCGTAATTGCACAATTCCACGTTGAGGAGGAATTTCCCGCCCAGTTCATCAAAGACCTGTTCCAGTACGGGGATGCGCTCATTTTCAAATACCACACCTTTTTTAATACCGGCATCCAGACCGTAAATTTCAGCATATGTCAGGTCACGTACTTTGCCTTTCCCGTTGGTGGTGCGATCAACGGTCGGGTCGTGCATGACAATGAGTTTGCCGTCCTGTGTCATGCGTGCGTCAAATTCAATGCCGTCGGCACCGACTTCCAGAGCTTTGCGGAAAGCGGTCATCGTATTTTCCGGATATTGTGAAGAGAAACCTCTGTGAGCAAAAATCTGCATATTTCACCTCGTCTCTTTCTTGGTTCAAAAGAATCGTCCCATTTTGATTTATGCTCGCAGGCAAATCATCAGAAACGGCGCGCGATTTTTTTGTCCTCTAATTATTACACAAAATTGGTAATTAAGGTCACTACATGACATAAAAATCATGGAAAGATTTGCATTTTTTTGAAATCCGTGTATAATAGTGACTGTTGTACGGGGCATGGCGCAGCCCGGCTAGCGCGCTTGCATGGGGTGCAAGAGGCCCTGGGTTCAAATCCCAGTGCCCCGACAAAAAGTTTCTTTTAGCCGGGAAAACAGTGATCCGCCGAATCAGTTCGGCGGATCACTGTTTTAATAAAGTTCAAAGTTCGATTAAGATGCCGCCTGAGGATGCGGACGAAATCCCGGACTGAATGAGGTTGAAAGCGTTTATGATGTCGGGTTATAATACTATTGTTATTACGATGGAAACAGCAGCGCAGGGGTGAGACCCTGAACATTTATCTTACCGTTCTGATGAGCAGGATTGGGCAGAAGGCATACGCATGAAAAGTCAGGAACCAGCCGGAACCTGTTGGGCATTCTCATCAACGACCGCGGCTGAATACTCCTATGCAAAACAGACTTATTACAGGCTGGGACCGGTTGCAGAATTATCCCCCGGCCATCTTGCGTATTTCAGATATAACAGAGTGGATGATCCGCTGGGTAACACTGCAGGTGATCAGATCGTCAATGAAGATTACAGGAAAAACTGGCCGGACACCGGTGGCAATGTGATCGATGCCGCTTTGCATTTCAGCACATGGTCAGGTATTGCTTCCGAAAAAACGGCACCGTATCAAAATGTACGAGACGGTTACAGCAAAGATGATAAAGGAAAGCAGCACTGGAACCCTGATCATAAACCATATGATGACGCGATCGCTTATACGGATATCTTTATTCTGCGGTCATTTCAATTCGTTCGCTCGATGTTTCCAGGTGAGCTTAACCCTGAATTCCTGCCCGATGGAATGTCAAGAACAGAGTACCGGGATTACAGGATCCGGCTTATCAAAAAATTTCTTCAGGAACACGGCGCTGTAGGTGTCTCACTGCATATGAATGGGAAATTGTTTGCCTCGGACTATGATGCTGAGACCAGAAGTTTTACACATTTTTATGCGGATGTATGGCGTCCTTCCAATCATGCGGTAACGGTCATCGGCTGGGATGACGGCATTTTGAATGAGAATTTTGCCCACAAGTCCAATTCCAGGAAGAAAACGGACGATGCGATACCAAAAATTGACGGCGCCTGGATCGTCCAGAACAGCTGGGGTGATGATTGGGGAAATAAAGGATTCTTTTATGTTTCATATGACAGTCTGGATATTTCATATTTGAGCGAATTGGGCGTATTCACCCTGCAGGATCCAAAAACCTATCAATATAACTTCCAGTATGACGGCTCAGTGAAGGTTGATTACCCGGATGAGAAGGCTGTGTACATGCCGGGCGAAAAAACGAAAGCAGCCAATGTCTTCATCAATACCACCGGCAGACCGATAACCGTTGATGCTGTCGGTTTTGCGGAATTCGAAGATAATCCTGCTGATTATACGATCAATGTCTATACCGGACTTAGTGATCCCAATGATCCCGAAAGCGGTACTCTTGCCGCTTCCGGACAGGCACATACCGATTTCATGGGTTTCCAAACCGCAGACCTGAGTAAAAAGGCATATGTTAATCCCGGTGAGCGCTTCTCGGTTGTTTTGTCGTTTGGGCAGACTACAATGTTGGGAGTCGAAATGAATTCTTCTGAAGAAGAAAACCCCTCGTATCGTCTTCAGATCGATCCCGGTCAGAGTTTTTATAAGACAGCTCAGGGAGAATGGAAGGATATGGCCGATGTTGATGAAAACGGAGCTTGCTGGCGTATCAAAGCCTTCGCGAATCCGATCGAAGAACCGGACGGGCATGGATTCTTCCCGATCACCTGTGAAGACTGCCGTCTGCCTGAAACCGGGTTCACTTCCGGCGGTCCGGCAGCATTATCCGCCGGTTCACGGGAGCATGATTATTCAGCGCTGGGAATGACCCTGCAGATCCCGCGGTTTGATGTGGCAGCGGAACTGACCCTGATCCCGAAGGTTGATAATACCTGGTCTGTGGAATGGCTGGGTGAAGAGGCCGGTGTACTGGAAGGCAGTGCGCTTCCCGGAGAGGGATACAGTGTTATCGCGGCGCATAATACGCTGGACAGCGATACGTACGGTCCCTTCGCTTTGCTGGCTTTGCTCGAGGAGAACGACAAAATCTTTGTCCGCAGTGCGGATAATGAGCTGATGTCTTTCACCGTGTATGCAAATGAATCAGTCGAACCTTATGGATTTACGGAAATCGCTTCTGCTGCGGAGAATGAACCGGGATCTCTGATCCTGCTCACTTGTGAAAATGAATCTGTCGAGGGAGGATATCTCAATCGCCGTGTCGTTTTTGCCAAACCGCAGTAAGTACTTATCGTATATATCAGTTCGTGTGTTTACAAAAGCCGCAGGCCGCGTCTGATTTCCGGAGCTGCAGCAAATTATAAATTTGAAAAGCCATCGGGAGGGAGTGCTTCGCAGGAACGCGGAATAAACGTCAGCAGCCTCCGAAAGTGATTCCCACGTCCCGGATAATTCAGTCGGGGAACACGCGTGAGCTCAGCGCGTGTCCCCCGACACCACTGTATAAGCTGCTGAATCACTTCGTTGAAGATACGATTATTCAGATGATTTCCCAAAACAAAAGATGAGCCGTTTCGCGTTATTTAGAAAGCATCAAAGCTGGCGAGTGACTGAAGGTCAGATCGACCGGCCCCGGTAAGATCTGCTGCCCGCCCGCCATTGCTGAGTATTTTCTTTTGATGGTATTTCTGAAAAAGGCTGTCGTACATATCAAGTGCGACAGCCCCAAGACGCGAAGCGTCATATTAATTGAAAATTGAACTATGAAAATGATAATTTTCCATTATTCCGCGAGGCGCAGCATTCCCATTGTGCAGATCACACAGTGCTTTATATACTCTTCCAGCGGATAAAATTCATCGGCGTTGTGCATATGATAATCGGTATCTCCGAATTCCGGGCCGAAGGCGACGATCTTTTTCCCTACGTGACGGGCATAGGTCCCGCCGCCGATTGTCATTGATCCTGCGTTTTGTTCCCCGGTGACGTCACGGTAAACCTGCAGCAGCGTAGTCACCAGCTCACTGTCTTCCGGGACGAAGTGCGGTTCGGAGGGCGTCGGGATCTGGACACGGGCACCGTATTTGTCAGCCATTGCATGGAACAATCCCGCAGCATAGGCACCTGTTCCGGTCACGGGGAAGCGGATATCGATCCCAAGCCAGCCTTCACCGTTTTCAAAGCGCAGCAGTCCCAGGTTCAGGGTCAGTTCTCCGTTGTCATCTTTGAAGTAAACACCGGCGGTCTTGCCGTAAGGATCGCGGCCAATCACATCCCTGACGAAATGGAGCAGTTTCCCGGCTTTTTCACCGAGCGCGTCACAGAGGATCATGGCGGAGGAGACGATGGCATTGACACCCAGATAAGGCATGGAACCGTGGGCAGCCTTACCTTTGACCACCATGCAGATATTTCCCTCCGGTGTCTTTTGGACCGTTACCGGGTAACCTTCGGAAAAACCCTTATCAGCGGAAGCCTGGAGGACATCGATGTCAACAGAACCATCCAGGATCACGGTACATTCTGCCGGGACCGCATTGAAAACCTCACCGGCTTCCATTGTCAGGATCGGCAGTTCCTCTTTATCGAAGAACATTTTTGCCCAGAAGCTGCCTTTTTCACCGTGGATCAGCGGGTAGGAAGCGTCCGGCGTGAAGCCGAGTGTCGGGGGCTGACGGTGGGCAACGTAATATTCCATGCACTTTGAACCATTCTCTTCGTTGGTCCCGACGATCAGCTGCAGACCGCGTTTGAGCGGAATTCCCAGGTCACGGATGATGCGAAGACCGTAAAGTGCCGCGACCGCGGGGCCTTTGTCGTCGATCACACCGCGGCCGTACATATTGCCGTCTCTGATGACCATTTCAAAGGGATCCGTTGTCCAGCCCTTGCCTGCGGGGACGACATCCAGATGTGCGAGTACACCGACAGTTTCCTTACCATCACCATAGCTCACAACACCCGCGTAATTGTCAACATTGTCTGTTTCGAAACCCATACGCCGGGCAATTTTCAGAAAGCAGTCCAGGGCTTTTGCGGGACCTTCCCCGAAAGGCATCCCTTCCCCGGAAGGTTCTTCGCCGGAGCTGTCAATAGCGATAAGCGACGCCAGGTCATCCAGCATTTCCTGCTGATAGTTTTCAAAAGCTTTACGAATTTTCTCGATCATCTTTTCCGCCTTTTTTTGATTTTTGATTATTTAGAGTTGTGTAATGGTTGCCACTGTGTACCGTTAACACAAATTCTATTATAAGAGCTTACTTTGCATTCCGGAGGGCATGCTTCGCAAGGCGCAGGATCGATAGTTTGTGTGTTTGAGAAAGACACGGCCCGCGCCTGATTTCCGGGGGCTTGCAGCCCCCGTGCCCCCGCTGTGTTATCGGGCTCTTTTTTTGACTCACCCGCAAAATGCGGTGGTTACCTTTTTATAGATTACGACAGTATACCACGAATACGTTTCTATCCTTCCAGATTCTGTTCCTCATTTTTTTCAGCAGACAGATATAACAGTCAGACCAATAATTTCAAGCCATTCTCAAAGTTTCAGAGCATATTCGCAGTAACGATTTACTCTGATCAGGCAAGGCAACAGTTTATTTCACTGCAATACCGGTGATCCTTGCGGATCTTCTCCATTTTGACTTATTTTGATAAAGAATTCAAAGCACTTTCCAATACCCGTTTTTTTTGGCACCAACCCTTTCGATAAAACCATTTTCCTTCAGAAATGAAATATTGTTTTCTATTGCGGTTTCACTGATTTGCAGGATAACATGAAGTTCCGCTGTTGTTACATTTGGATTATCACGCATCTCGGAAATGATTTTTTGTCTCCTTGCGTTCAGAGGTTTTTTTATCAAAACATTATTCTCAACTTTATTCCCAA
>CACYHU010000072.1 GCA_902774215.1 uncultured Chloroflexota bacterium | reverse complement strand
GCGGATCCGGAAGGGAATCTGATCGAAATCGGATCGTTTAACAGGGAGTGACGCAATGGCCTTTGATTACAAGAAGGAATATAAAGAGTTTTACATGCCGAAGGGCAGGCCTTCAATCGTGACGGTTCCGAAAATGAACTTCATCGCGGTCCGGGGACAGGGCGACCCGAATACGGAAGACGGAGACTATAAGGCAGCCATCGGGCTTTTGTACGGGATTGCCTTTACGATCAAAATGAGCAAAATGGGCAGCCGTCAGATCGAAGGCTATTTTGACTTTGTAGTACCGCCGCTGGAAGGCTTCTGGCGGCAGGTCGGGGTTGACGGTGTCGATTACAGCCGCAAGGAAGATTTTCAGTGGATCTCTGTGATCCGGCTGCCGGATTTTGTGACTGAGGATGATTTCCGCTGGGCTGTGAAAGAAGCAGCCTTAAAGAAAAGTCAGGATTTCTCGAAGGCTGGGTATCTGACAATTGAGGAAGGTCTTTGTGTGCAGTGCATGCACATCGGTCCTTATGATAATGAACCGGAAACGGTTGCCCTGATGGATCAGTACCTTAAAGAAAACGGTTATGAAAATGATTTCTCCGATGAAAGATGGCATCATGAGATCTACCTCTCCGATGCCAGGAAGACCGCACCGGAGAAGCTGAAAACCGTGATCAGGCACCCGATAAGAAAAGTTTGAAAAAGGGTTCAGGATTCAGGTATCAGGTGTCAGAAATTGTGATTCTCATGACTCATTGGTGAATCCTGATTTAGATCATAAGAATGAAGAGAAGGAGACGGTAAACATGGAATATATCAGAGTTACAAAGGACAATCTGGAGTATGAGCACATCTGTTGTGCCATATCCAATAACAAAGACGTTCAGGTTTCATCCAAAAAATCCTGGCTGGCGGACCGCTTTGATGAAGGGCTTGTTTTTTTGAAAAGTGTGGAGCGGGGCAAGTGCTTTATCGAATATATACCGGCGGAAAACGCCTGGGTCCCCATTGAGGCTCCGGAGTATATGTACATCGACTGCCTGTGGGTGTCCGGAGCTCTGAAAGGACACGGGTATTCCACGGATCTGCTGAATGCCTGCATTGAGGACAGCAGAGAAAAGGGAAAGAAAGGGCTGTGCATTCTGTGCAGTGCAAAGAAAAAGCCATTTCTTGCTGATCCGAAATTCCTGAAATACAAAGGTTTTTCTGTATGCGATGAGGCTGACAACGGCATTCAGCTCTGGTACCTGCCGTTTGAAGCAGGCGTTCAAATGCCGAAGTTCAGGGAATGCGCAAAACATCCTCACGTGGATGAAAAGGGATATGTCCTGTATTATACAAACCAGTGCCCCTTCAATGCGAAATATGTGCCGATCGTGGAACAGACCGCCTCGGCAAATAACATCCCGTTCCGGTCGGTCCGCATTGACAGCAGGGAGGCGGCACAGAATGCACCGACGCCGGTAACGAACTATGCGCTGTTTTATGACGGAGCATATCTCACGAATGAGCAGATGAATGACCGGAAGTTCCTGAAACTGATCGGCGGGTAGCTTATGGCATCATCGAAAGAATATCTGGATTTTATATTGGAGCAGCTCTCGGACCTGGAAGATATTACGTTTCGGCCTATGATGGGAGAATACATTCTCTATTACCGAGGCAAAGTGATCGGCGGTATTTATGATGACCGTTTTCTTGTCAAGCCGGTTAAGTCTGCCGCTGCCATGATGCCGGATGCCCGGATGGAGCTTCCTTATGACGGTGCGAAGGGAATGCTGCTCGTGGAAGATGTTGATGACCGGGAATTTCTGCAGAAGCTTGTACACACTATGTACCCGGACCTGCCCTCACCAAAGAAGAAAAAATAACCCGAAAGTGCTCTTTGACTTTCTTTAAGGAAGAAAGTATAATATCGTTATTGCTATGAAAAAATCAGGCAGGTTGGGTATCATGAAGAACACGGAAGCAAATAATATAGAAATTGCTGTCATCGATGATCGGAGCATCCGGGATAAGATCTATGAAGTCCGGGGAATGAAGGTAATGCTGGATTTTGATCTGGCAGAAATTTATGGATATACCATCAGTGCTTTTAATCAACAGATTAAAAGGAACGAAGAACGGTTCCCTTCGGATTTTCGTTTTCAACTGACACAAGAGGAAATTGAAATTCTTTCAAAATCACAAAATGTTATCTTGAACACCGGAAGTGGACGAGGAAGCAATTTAAAATATCTTCCCTGGGCCTTTACTGAAAGCGGTATTTATATGCTGATGAGTGTTCTGCGAGGTGATTTGGCAATTCAACAAAGCATTGCTCTTATCCGCATTTTTCGGGCCATGAAAGATTATATCGTCGAAACACAGGATTTGGTTTCACAGCGGGACCTGCTTAGGCTGTCATTGCAGACCAATGAGAATACGGAAGCGATCCGCAGACTTCAATCCTGGCTTGGTGAACAGCAGAAAATTGTTGCCGAACAGCAAAAACTGCTCCTGGAACATGATGACATGCTGGCTGAAGCGTTGACGGAAATCACGGAGCTGACTTCTTCTGATATGAAGTCTCATCTGCATGCACTGATCGATCAAATGAAGAACAATCCTGTTTTGTTATTGCGGTGAACAAATGAAGAAATACTGGCTGCCGGCAGTAATGCTGGGAATATTTGAAATTATTGCCGTGACTTTGTGGCTGACAAAGGACAATCTGTTTTATCTGTTTAACTTCAGCTATATCGGGCTGTCCATCACCCTGGGCATGTATTTATTTCAACGGAAATATAAACATGCCCGCCGGATCGTTCAGCTGCTTGTCGGGCTGTATATGCTGGTCTACCTCGGCCTGATCTGCCGGGAAAACATGCAGATCGAAGGCTTCTGGTATTACCTGTTCACGGGGGTATTTGAAGCGGCAACGATCCACTATGCAGTCGCGAAAATATTCGGTCCCCTGATATTCAGCAGAGGATGGTGCGGATATGCCTGCTGGACAGCGATGGTACTGGACTTTCTGCCCTATAAAATTCCGGCACAGCCCCGGAAAAAGCTTGGCTGGATCCGGTATATCACGTTCGCCGCATCCCTGATTTTTGTCGCGGCGCTGTTTCTCGCGAAAGTCGGGAATTTAGAGAGGATCATGTTTTGGGCTTTCATCACCGGGAACATTGCGTATTATGCTTCAGGCATTGCTCTCGCTTTTGCTTTCAAAGACAACCGTGCATTCTGCAAATACTATTTCTCAAGCCGATGAGTTTTTACGCTCTGCTGCGGGTGAAATGCGACAAAGACAAGTGCGTCTCCTGCGGGAAATGCAAACGGATCTGTCCGATGGATGTCGATGTCACGGATAATTCCAGAAAGCGGAAAAACGGAACGGAATGTATTCTCTGCATGGAGTGTGTGAAGAATTGTCCCAAAAAGGCATTATAAAAAAAGCGGATAGTCCACCTGTGCTTCACACTGAATAAATTGTATCCGGTAAAAAAGTATTATGTTAGAATAAAAGAATATATAAGAAATGGTTTCCCGCACAGCGGGGAACTGTTCTTAAATTGATTTATTTCCCTGGTATTTTCACAAAAAGAGGCAAAAATGTCAGAAAAAATAAAAATTGAAACTGTCGAAACAGACGATTTCTCAATGGATTTTTTCCGCTTTGGGCACGGGAAAGAAACACTCGTTATCCTGCCAGGACTCAGTGTGCAAAGCGTCATGGGCTCCGCTGACGCTGTCGCCGGCGCATACCGGGTACTGTCAGACAATTTTACGGTTTATCTGTTTGACCGGAGAAAAGAATTACCTGACCACTATTCCATACATGAGATGGCGCAGGACACGGTAAAAGCATTCCGGGCTTCAGGGCTTGATAAAATACATCTCTTCGGGACATCACAGGGCGGCATGATCGCCATGGATATCGCGATACATCACCCGGAGCTTGTGAAGAAGCTGGTTCTCGGCTCAACATCTTCCCGTATAACGGAAGAACGATCCCGCCTGTTTGACAAGTGGATACGACTGGCAGAAAACGGTAAGGCGGAAGAGCTGTATCTCTCATTCGGAGAAGCTCTCTATCCGAAAACTGTGTTTGATCAGGTAAAGGATATTTTGTCCGGGATGGCGGCAACTGTGACAAACGGGGAATTGCAGCGCTTTATTATATTGGCAGAAGGGACAAAGGATTTTGACATCACAAATGATCTGGGAAAAATCAGCTGCCCGGTTCTGGTGATCGGATCCAATGATGACCGGGTGCTGGGTGCAGAGGCATCCCTGCTGATCGCGGAACATCTGAACAGCCGCCCGGATTTCGAGCTTTATATGTATGACGGTTACGGACATGCGGCATATGATACCGCACCGGACTATAAGGAACGCATTTTGCGTTTTCTCACCGCATAAGCACCGGCTGAAATTATCCTTCAGAGCCGGCAGGATTGTAACCAATGACGCATCATCGTCCCGGATAAAAGCTCCGGCTCAGATAAAATATTTAAGAACAATAAGGCACATGTAAAGCCAACGATAACGTAAAAATCAGGAGATATCATTATGAAAAAATATCAGGAGATCATACTTTTTTGCATCCTGGCCGCCATGATCGTCTGCGGTGTATCAGCTCAGGCAACTGAAACCGCCATAGTTTCTGCCGCGCCGGATACACAGTCCGTCCCGGGAGATCAAGTGGCGGATGAAGATATAACTCTTTCTGACGACTCATCCGATTTTGTGATCCTCAGCGAAGCAGTTCCGGACGCGATCCTGGAAATCCGCTATTATTCCACTTTCAACTTTGTCGGAGACCGGATCGACGGTTATGAAGAGCCGCTCGCTCTTCTGACAAAAGAAGCCGCCGCTGCTCTCAAAGAAGTCAGCGATGAGCTGGTCGAAAAAGGCTACCGTTTGAAGATCTATGATGCTTATCGTCCGCAAAAAGCGGTAACGAATTTTATGAACTGGGCATTGGATCCTGATGATGTGAAGATGAAGGAACACTTCTATCCGGAGCTGGAAAAAGACGTGCTTTTCCCGCAGGGCTACATCATGGCACATTCCGGCCACAGCCGCGGAAGTACCGTTGACCTGACGCTTTTTGACATGAGAACGAAAAAAGAAGTGGATATGGGCGGTACCTTTGATTATTTCGGGAAACTCAGCCATCCGGATTATACCGGTATCACGGAAGAACAGTATGCAAACCGCATGATCCTGCGGGAAGCAATGCTGGCACATGGCTTCCGCCCGCTTGCGGAAGAATGGTGGCACTTCACTCTGGATAATGAACCGTACCCCGACACTTACTTTACCTTCCCGATCAACAGCAATTCACTTGCTGATCCCCTGTCAGAGATCTCAAACTCAGTTCAGGTAAGCTTCCTCGGGCCGGAGGGTACCTATACCGAAGAAGCCGCGCAATTCTGGTTCCGGGATGGCGGGCAATTCCTTCCCAAACAGACAGTGAACGAAGCCATCGCGGATATGCTTGCAGGCAGTGCGGATTTTGCCGTCATCCCTCAGGAAAACACGCTGGGCGGTGCTGTCATAAACTATGTGGACGCACTGATCGCAGCCGATGATGCCTATGTGGTCGGTGAAGTTGTGCTGCCGATCAGCCAGACACTGATGGGCGTACCGGGAGCATCACTCGAAGATATTGAAACCGTCTGCTCTCATGTTCAGGGACTGGCGCAAAGCGCTCAGTGGCGGGAGGAGAACCTGCCGGATGCAGTTACCGAAGAAATGTCCAGCACCGCAGCAGCAGCCGGTTATGTGGCTGAACAGCAGGACAAGTCGATCGCTGCCATTGCCGCACCCGGAGCCGCCGGGCTTTACGGGTTGGAGATCCTTGCGGAAAACGTTCAGATCTCCGACACAAACAAGACCCGTTTTTATGTCCTTTCCGACACAATTGCAGATGACGAAAGTCTACGCCGGGCTGTGTTCGTGGCAACCTGTGAAGGGAGCCGCATCAGCGGGATCATTGATGCGATCGATGATGCAGGACTTGAAATCATTTCCCTCCATGACCGTCCGGAAGGCAGCAGTCTTGGCAGTTACCATTATGTGATCGAAGTCGAAGACACAGACGGAATAACCGACGATCAGATCGCTGCGCTGTGCGCATTAGACGGTATGCGCTTTGCAGGCCGCTTTGATTCGGCAGAAAAGAGTCCGGATATTTCCGAACATGTCGAATTTGAACCGGCTCTGCTCTCTGAGTACTGGACAGAAGGTTCACGGGCAGCGGAAAGCATCAATGATTATCTGCTGGCAGTCACTGATGAAGCCTCACCGGATTACATTCCCCCTGAAGACCGGATCGCCGTCTTTGATCTGGACGGGACACTGATGAGCGAAACCTATCCGTTCTGCTTTGAATATATGGTCTTTGCGGATTATGCACTGAACAGCGGGAGCGATACCATCACAGACGAAGTCAGGGCTGTAGCGCAGGAGATCATGGATGCCGCGGGCAAGGCCAAACCGGACGGCATGAGCACCAGGCAGGCCGCTGCAGGAGCCATTGCTTATAAGGGAATGACAATGCAGGAAGTTGCGGAGATGGTTGACAGATTCAAGGACAGCGAAGCCTGGGGATTCTCCGGCATGACCCGCGGTGAAGCCTATTACAAACCGATGGTCGAATTGTTCGAGAAGCTGCAGGAAAACGGTTTTACGGCCTATGTCGTCACGGCAACTGAACGGAATATCGTCCGTGAGGTCATCAAAGGAACGCTTAACATTCCGCCTTCAAATGTCATCGGTACGGAATATGGTTATACCGCCACCGGTCAGGGCGATGAGGCAGACACGGATTACACCTTCAAATCAACGGATCAGATCGTTTTTGACGGCAATTATTACGGTGAAAACGCAAAGACGAGCAAGGTGGATGCTATTGTCCGTGAGATCGGGCAGCAGCCTGTGCTTGCCTTTGGCAACTCCTCCGGTGATCTTGCGATGGAGATCTATACCATTTCAAACAACCCGTACAAAAGCGCGGCTTATATGGTAATGGCTGACGATGAAGTCCGGGAATACGGTGATGCCGCCGGTGCGGATGGCAAAAAATCATCGTATGAAGATATGGGGATAGAGATCATATCCATGAGGGATGATTTCAGGACAATATACGGTGACAGTGTAAAGAAATCGGCAGACTGAGGGTATTTCATTATATGAAAAAACATACCACCTTATTACTGACGGTTTTATTTGTTATTCTCTGTGCAGCGGCTGCCGTACAGGGTGATCAAACGGACAGACGAAGCAATCAGCCGGTCACGAAGATTGACCTCGGGATATCGGAACTGACGATGGAAACAGGCGGAACCTATACTTTCAATATCTCCTTTATTCCGGAAAACACATCACATCCTTTCCTGCGCTGGTATTCCAGCGATGAAAGAGTCATCTCCATTGACGGACCTGCTTTTACGGTCACGGCACTTTCTCCGGGAGACGCGCTGATCTATGCGGAAAGCGTTGATGCCGTTTCCTCAGCCCGCTGCCGTGTCACGGTGAACGGCAGCACCGGCAAGGATGCCGCGGAGCTGTATTCCGGATCGGAATTGATCCCGCTCAATGACGAAGAAAAAGCAAAGATCGGACCGGGACCGCTCAGGAACTTTATGGAATTCATTTGGGATTCCGTTTTTTCAGAAGGAAGTCTCCAGAAAGCGGCAGACCGGGAATTTTTACTCGTTGCTGACGTCAATCCCGGGATGGAAAACGCAGAAAGTCAGCTTGCCCTCTCTCTGGGAATGATCTCGGAACCGCTGGAAAACCTGAACATGATCACACTTCAGGGAAGCTTCGGACAGCTTATGGCTTTCGCCGCCGGTAATCCTGATCTCACAGAGATATTCGGAGGGGAATTCGTTTTCGCGGATGATCCGGAGATGGAAAGCATCTCCGGGACCGGGACAGCGAAATCAGCGGAAAGCAATGTGCTTGGGGAATCCATCACAAATGTCAGTATAGCCCATGAGCTGGGTTATGATGGGAAGGGAACCACGATCGCTGTTATCGATTCCGGTATAAACAACTGGCATGAACAGTTCGATGGCCGCTTTATCCGGGGAAAATGCTTTACTTCCAACATGAAGGAAACCCAGGATGAGATCGAATTTCAGCTGACTGCCGTATGTCAGGGAGGAAAAACGACAGCAAACTCATCGATCCCCGATGCGTCTTTGCTGTCTTCGCTCACTTCCGATAGCGGTAAAGATGGCGGTACTGCAATCTTTAATTCTTATAATCACGGCTCGCATGTCGCCGGGATCGCAGCCGGAAAGGATGGGATCGCTCCGAAAGCCAAAATCGTCGGCATCATGATTTTTTCCCTGGGTAAAGGACTCTGTCCCGGTGCGAACGGTAAGGCTGAGACCTGTTACAACCTTGTTGAAGCCACGCCCGACAAATACCGTGCCTATAACTATGTTCTCGGGCTCAGAAACAAAGGGATCAGAGTGGATGTTGTCAATATGAGCTATGGGGACAGCACCGGATATACGGACAAAGGGTTTTCTTCTGCATGCGACGACATACGGCCGAAGGATTCCCGCTTATTCAAAAAAATGACTGACAAGGGGATCATTTTAGTTTCTTCAGCCGGTAATAATGGATATGATGATGCAGTCTCTCATCCTGCCTGCGATTCCTCTGTTTTCAGTGTCGGGCTTGTAAACAGCAATCTTGACGACGGTGTTCCGAATATTTCTTATTTCTCCAATCAAAGCGAAAAACTCGTAAATATCTTTGCCCCGGGAACAGACATCAGATCAGCCGCAATGTTTGATAAAAATGGTTCGCTGTGCCGGGATTGCTATATTACGGCGAGCGGCACTTCCCAGGCTTCCCCGATGACGGCAGGCGCTTTTCTGCTTCTGAAACAGGCTGTTCCTGGCAGAACTGTCGAAGAATATAAACAATACCTGACTTCCTTCTCCCGGCTGAGCGTAAACCGAAAGGGTGTGATCGCTTATCCCTATTCAAAACCGGTACTGAATTTTGATGGGTTTCCAGAGTTTATCAGGAGCTTTCCGGATCCGGCTGAGCCTCTTCAGCCTGCCTTCCCGATGTACCGGCTGAAAAGCGCGGGCATTCTGCCGCAGACAGGGATCGGCAGCAGGAAATTGCCGGCACAGGCAGCAGCTCTGAGTTTGCGGAAACCGGGAATAACACTGCAAATTCCCGTGCTTTCGCTGAATACCGAAATTGTTGAAGTTCCGTTCCTTGACGGCGAATATCCGGTCTCGGGTCTTGGCAGCAATGCCGGCCTGCCGGAAGGCTTTGTCATCCCCGGAAACGGCACAACACTCCTGATCGGACATAATCACTTGAATGCGGAAGAAGCAGGACCCTTTGCCATGCTGTACTCACTGAAAGCCGGGGACAGGATATTTGTGAATTCAAAGCAGAAAGGCTCCCTTCGCTACGAGGTTTTCGCCAACGAAAAGATAGCGGAAACCGATTTTCAGTCGTTTCAGCGCCTTGCGGGATCGGAAGAAAACACGCTGATTCTTCTGACCTGCGAGGATGAGCGTCCCGCCGGAGGCTACGCCAACCGTCGTGTCGTTGCAGCAAGACCTGTAGAATAAAGCCCCGAAAACAAGGCTCATTTTCTGCGAAAAAGTCAATAATCAGTGTTTTCTTATCAAAATATAAAGTAGTATAATTTTTGCAGAATATCGGGGCGCTGCTGCTGACCAATATGAATGATCATAAAAAAGTTCCTGTATGCAGGTTTCAGAGAAAATATTGCTTACAGGAACCGGAATGGTTTTCATATCGATGGCAAAGATGACCGGTATATTCCTGAAAGAGGCTGTTTTTCTATGAAAAGGGATCAGAATTTGAAAAGCTTCAGATTATTGTTTTTTATTTTTGTAATTCTCATACTTTCCGTAACAGTTTCACAAACTGTTTTTGCTCAGGAGCCGGAATATAAAAGTCCGGACGAAATGGGCGGGGCGACTGTCGGGCTGCTCACAGGAATGCCTTTTGAGGATATGATAACGAAAAGAATTCCGGATATTGGCGGGTTTGCATATTTTGCCTCCATGCCGGATGAAACGCTGGCGCTCAAGGCAAAAAAAATTGACGCAATTTTCATCAATAATGCCCTGATCGATTTTGCGGCGGCTCACAATCCGGATCTGGTGAAAATGGGCGATCACTATCTTGACAGCAATTTTGGTTTTGCTTTTCCAAAAGGTGACCCGCAGCGGGATGTCTGGGGTGCGATCATTGACCGCATGAAAGCAGATGGTACGATCGACGCGTTATGGGAAAAATGGATGCTGAGTGATGATCCTGTCAAAGAAATGCCGAAGCAGGACTGGCCCGGCAGCGCAGGAACGATTCGTGTCGCCTGTGCGGATTCCTTTGAACCGATGTCTTATGTCGGGAAGAATAAAGAAATGATGGGATTTGATGTTGAGATCCTTTTGTCAGTTGCAAAAGAACTGGATCTCAAAGTCGAATTCACCCCGATGGAATTCGGAGCACTGATGCCGACGATCCAGGCGGGGAAAGCAGATATGGCAATCGGAGATATCGTCATCACGGCAGAACGTGCCGAGATCATGGATTTCGCTCCTTACGCGCCTGCCTACTTCACTATGCTGATCAGACGGACAGAAGCTGCCGGGACTGTTGAAAACAAGAGCTTTTTCACCAGCCTTGTGGAAAGCTTTGAACGGACGTTTATCAAAGAGGACCGGTATAAAATGGTCCTCTCAGGTCTGGGTATGACCGTACTCATCGCTGTAACATCAGCAGGCATCGGGCTTGCAATGGCTTATGGGCTGGTCTTCGTCCGCCGCATCGACAAACCTTTCTATAACCGTCTGATCAAGATTTACACATCTCTGATCGCGGGCATTCCCGCGGCGGTGATCCTGATGGTGCTTTACTTTATTATCTTCGGCTCTTCTGACATTCCCGCGGTCATCGTTGCTATTATAGGCTTCGCTCTGATATACTGCGCCCGGGCTTACGGTATCATCTGGAACGCAGTTATCTCAATTGATGTCGGCCAGAGAGAAGCGGCACTCGCGCTGGGATATGATGAGTCTCTCGCTTTCAAAGAAGTGATCCTGCCCCAGTCAAAAAACCTGTACCGCTCACTGCTTTATTCTCAATTTATCATGCTTATGAAAGAAACTTCCGTCGCCGGTTACATCACCGTTCTGGAGCTCACCCGGGCAGGGGATCTGATCCGCAGCCGGACTATGGAAGCTTTTTTCCCGCTGATCTCTATAGCGGTCATTTATTTCCTGCTGACGATGATAATGGCCAGGATATTCCAAAACTTTGATAAATACCTCGAAAAACAGCACGACAGCCACAAAATAAAGGGGGTGGACTGATGAGCCTGATAGAAATCAAAAATCTGCGGAAAGAATATCCGAATGCCGTTCCATTGGATAACGTAAGCGTCAATATTGAAGCAGGAGAAGTTGTCGGTATCATCGGCCCGTCCGGGACCGGTAAATCCACCCTGCTGCGCTGTATCAACCGTCTGGAAACACCGACTTCCGGTGAAATATGGGTCGATGGTGTGAATGTCTGCGATCCGAATACAAATCTCGCTCCCGTCCGCAGCAAGATGGGAATGGTATTCCAGTCATTCAACCTGTTTCCGCATAAGATGGCGGTGGAAAACATCATGATGCCGCAGCAGCAGCTTCTGGGTGTATCCGCGATAGATGCTTATAACGAAGCCATGGCGCAGCTGCGCAAGGTCGGACTGGAAAACCGGGCACGCCGCTACCCGGATGAGCTTTCCGGCGGGCAGAAACAGCGTGTGGCTATTGCCCGGGCTCTGGCAATGCATCCGAAAATCATTCTCTTTGATGAACCCACCAGCGCGCTTGATCCGTCCATGGTTTCTGAAGTGCTGAATGTGATGTCCGACCTCGCGAAAACCGGTCTGACCATGCTGATCGTCACACATGAAATGCGTCTCGCAAGAGATCTTCCCTCCCGGGTCTTTTTCATGGATCAGGGCGGTATCTATGAAGACGGGACGCCGGATCAGATATTCCATCATCCGCAGAAGGAAAGGACCAGGAACTTCATTTACCGCATCCGCAGCTGGGAATATTCCGTCGGCGCTGACGTGGACATATATGAAATGATGGGCAGTCTGGAAGCCTTCTGTCAGCGTCAGTTTCTGGGCAGAAAAGCTTCAAACAGCTGTCAGCTGGCGATCGAAGAGCTGGTCACGGGATATTTTTTGCCTGTTCTGGAAAAATATCCGGATAAAACCATTGAGGTCAGTCTTGCCGCGGGAGAAGAAGGGAAAGAGATTTTCCTCACCGTGAACAGGAAGAGCATCCCCGACCGGGTTGAATTATTCAGTAAACCGGAAGATGATCTATCCTCAATACTGCTTCACAAACTGATGGAGCGTCAGCCGGACAGGGAAGAAGGCATCGCGGTCTTTCATATCAAATAAACAGGTGAACCCATTTCTGCTGCCCGTTTCAAGCCGGTCTGTTCCGGCTGAGCTTCGGGGTACAGTAATACAAAACGGAGTCTTTATTTTCGGTTCAAAAATATGGTGATAAGATGATTATTCTCGCAGATACCTGTGTTTTACCGCGCTGCCACCTTGAAGAGGCAGAAATTTACAGAAAAAAGTTCGGATCCGGCTTTGGTTTCGAACTGCTACCGATGTTTGATCTGCCTGAATTCGAGGAGAACCTCAAAGCGAACCTTTCATTGTTTGAGGGATGTCCTCTTTTCTTTCACGAACCGGTATGGGGTGTGGAACACACCGCACCGAAAGGCAGCAAAGCTTACGAAAACAGTATGTACCATATTCTGCTGACAAAAAAATATGCGGAGATACTGCACCCGTCCGCGATGGTATATCATCTCAACAACTGCTCCATTCCGAAAGGAAGGAAGGACCGGATGCTCCGGACTTCACTTGAAAATCTCGATGAAATGCGTAAATTGTTTCCTGACGTTAAGCTTCTCGTGGAAAATACCGGAACGGATATAGAAGGGAACAATATTCTGGACCAGGCTGAATTCACGGCTCTGTGCCAGACTCATGACCTGGAGGTGCTGATCGATATCGGGCATGCCAATGCCAATTCATGGAACTTATATCAATTGATCGATGACCTGAAAGACCGGGCAAGAGGATTTCATTTCCACAATAATGATGGCTGCCACGATCTCCACGATCCCCTTCATGAAGGCACCATCGATGTTGATCGTCTGCTGCCGTTTATTCAGAAAACAGTACCGGGGGCGGCATGGATCATAGAATATACGCACCCCATCCATCATGGAGCGCAGCTGTTAGAGGATTTAACCTTTTTGATGCAATACAAAAATGCCGACATCAATGATACGAATATTCATTCGGTCTGAGGAAAAAAATATGTTGGATTTTATAAATGATAAAACCCTTGCCTACATATCAGACAACATGTTTGACGCAGTATGCATCACCAAAAAAAACGGCGAAATGATATACCTCAATCCCGCTGCCTCAGAGCTGTTCGGAGTATCCATGGACAGTTATAACGGGGTAAAAATATGGGATGCCATACCTCTTGTTAAACGGAATGACAGCCTCGTTCAGCTCTTTATCGATGCTATTACATCAAAGACCAAAACACAGAAAGAGCTGGTTGAATATATCAATAATGAAAAAAAGATTTTTCATTTGCTGGTCAGTATTGCGTACACTGAAGAAGAACTGTTTTTGATCATTATTAGTGACCTGACACAATTAATAAAGGTCAACGCCGCCTTTGAACGGTATACATCCCCGGAAATCGCGGAATTTGTGCTTACGGATCCTAAAGGAGAAAAACAGGGCGGAAAAGCGAAAGAGGTTACGGTCCTGATGAGTGACCTGAGAGGCTTTACCGCCATGAGTGCAAGTCTCACTCCGGAACACATGATCAAAGTTTTGAACCATTATTTTGAAAAAATGATCGCTGTTATCGGGCAGTATAACGGAACAGTGATCGAATTTCTCGGGGATGGTATCTTCGTCGTTTTCAATGCTCCGAAAGACGATCCCGATCATGCGGAAAACGCCGTTACCTGCGCAATTGAAATGCAAAACGCCATGCTGGATGTAAATGAGTGGAACAGGAAAAGGGATTATCCCGAGCTTGAAATGGGCATCGGCATTAATTCCGGCCTGGCAATCGTGGGAAATATCGGCTCTAAACTCAAGATGAAATATGGTGTGATGGGATATACCGTCAATCTTGCCGGAAGGCTCGAAGGCTTGACAGTCGGCGGGCAGATTTTTATAACAGACCAGACCAGATCAATGATCAGCGGTGAACTGCAGATCAAAAGATCACAATCGATTCTGCCTAAGGGCGGAGTTGAAAACATAAATGTATATGAGATACAGGGCGTCGGAAAGGATCATTTTTTGCATCAGGGAGAGCAGCATATTATCTGGCTTCACATCGATTCAGGGATGAATCTGGAATTTCATCTGCTGGACGGGAAAAAGGTCGAGCCGGAATCCCATACAGGTCAATTTACCGCGATCTCCCAATCCCAGCGCTTTGCATTGCTGCAGACAGATACTGTCCTGAAACCGGGCGACAATATCATGATCAACGATGTTATTGACTCTTACGCAAAGGTAATAAATACAGACAAAAACAATTACATGATTTCATTCACCATGCGGCCTGATGGCTTCTCCAACTGGATCAAACTTTATTCGAAAGAACAGCTGTAAACACGTGGAATTCAGGATCGAACCGTCACGAAACGATTCGCGGAAGAAAATAAGAAAAAGGGACATTTCTTTCATCTGAAACAGTCCCTTTTTCTTGTTCGAATTCTTTGAAATTTTCCGACAGATATCTATAATCTTTTTGCCGGAAAAAATAAAATATGCTTACCGGACCCTAATTTTCGCCATCGTAAAGCTTCTTACAGGCAGCGGTATAATCATTAGTCAGAGTTCTGAGCCTGTTGGAGAGATACATCATGATCATGTTGACCTTTGGCGGGTTCTTCTTTATCAGATCAGCCAGATCATCCGGATAAATTGTCTCAAGCGTGGTTTCATTTTCCAGAACAACAGCAGTCGCACTGCGTGTCTCATTGTCGATCATACCCATTTCGCCAAAGAATCGGTTGGGATACACTTCTGTGATCAGTTTTTCATCATCTGTGCCATATCCGGTATAAATACCGACTTTACCGAAGTGGACATCATACATGCAATCCCCCGGATCACCTTCTTTGAATACGATCGTACCTGCCGGATATGTTTCGACCTTACGTGCAAATCCTTTGCTGTGATCAGCTTCCTGCAATTCCTGTACCGTCTGGGCAGGAACGCCAAACAGGAACTTCTTGATCTTGGCCATGAAACCTGCATCCTGCTTCTTACGATTGGCAGTCTGGGGATCATTGAGCGCATCGAGGACTTCGTTATAATCTTTTGTCAGGTCCCGGATACGGCTGCTTATATTTCTCATAATTTCCAGGATCTTCTCCGGCTGTTCATCGAAATAAACATCGATTTCCTCTTGCGAAACTTCCTTCACAACGGTATCATCCTCAGCCACAACGATCGTAGCACTGCGGCGATAATAATCCAATGCTGCCATTTCGCCGAAAATTTTTCCCGGTCCCAGTTCGGTCAGTTTCGTCTCATCGTCTTTGCCGTAATTGACAATAACGTCGACCTTCCCTTTTATGATATGAAAAAAACTGTCGCCAGAATCTCCCTCACAAAAGATAACGTCACCCTTATTAAAATGCTTTTCGACCATTTTATTCAACACCTTTCATATGATTTTACAAATTCATCTGATGCCAACTCTTTGCTTTTAAATTATAACAAAAAACTGAGAATTTGCAATATTAAAAAACTTCAAAAAAAATACCGGAAATTCATCCGGTATTTTCAGCTTTCCTGCAGGATCACCCCGCGATACGCTCATTACAGAGATAAAAACAGGTCAGCAGTCCAGGCCCGCAGTGAGCACCGATAACCACCCCCAGCGAAGAGATACTGATCTCACCCATATCCGGGTAAGCAGCCTTCACCCCGTCACGGATAAACTCCGCGTCAGCTTTGCAGTCCGCATTCAGGATGATCATATCGCGGCCTGCCGTATCCACCTGGCTGAGATCATTGATAACACTGTCAAGAATTGAATGGAGCGCCTTTTTGCGTCCGATACATTTTTTGACCACATCCAGTGTTCCGCTGTCCGGGACATAAAGGACCGGCTTGATGCTGAGCATTGTCCCTACAAGAGCAGATGCGTTGGAAACTCTGCCGCCCCTCTTCAGATAATTCAGATCGTCAACGGTGAATCGATGCGCAATCTTCAGTTTGTTTTCCTCTCCCCAGGCGATGACCTCTTCCATGTCCCTGCCTTCCTCCATCAATGCCACACAGTGCTTGACAAGAAAACCAAGGCCTCCGGAAATACAGCGTGTATCCATTACATAAAGCTCCTGTTCAGGGAACTCACTTCGAATGGTATCCGCAGCAGTCATACAATTGGCAAACGACACTGACATTTTCTCGGACATATCAAGAAACAGCAGATTTTTCCCCGTACTCATCAGGTTTCTGAAAAACTCTTCATAAGCAGGTTTGTTGATCTGTGAAGTTTTTAAAATATCACCTTTACGCATTCCCGCATAAATCGCGGCACGGCTCTCTTCCCTGCAATCATCCACAGCAGGTTCATCGTTAATGGTAAAACGATAAGAAATAAATGGTACATTATGTTCATCCAGCCATGTCCGTGGCAGATCACAGGTAGAAGAAGTCGCAATAATAAAATCAGACATATTAATTCTCAGGCAGAATTTTTCTGCTGCCTTTTCCCCTTTATTAAATACGAACGTTATTATAAAGGAAGCAAATCATTTTAACCGGCAAGATATTACTATATAAAAAATCCGGACAGGAAATTCCCCGCAGAGAATTCTTTTTCTGCGGGGATTTCACAAACAGGAGGATTTTGTGCGGAAATGTTGATCATTCCCGATAGACACGAATTAATTTTCTTTTGCCTCAGCAAAAATCACACGGCGGTTTAGATATCCGCCATCAATTGACTCATCTTCACAAGTTATCAGGATCATACAGCCCGGTTTTGCGTATGAAAGAAGGCCTTCAATATCAGCAGCATCAAACTTTTCGTTTGCATAAACCACAAAGGTCCTCGAGGCATTTTTCGCTCCGTTTACAAAAATCAGATCGCTTTCCTTCAATGCGCTCAATTCCAAAAACGGTCCCGGTTCCTGCATGTCAATATGATTATGCCCGACCAGCACGAACAAATCTTCCGGTCCCGGACCGCTGCCTTCCAGCAAACCGATCTTTTCACCCAGCGCCTCCACCGGATAATTGTCATCTACAAGCGGAACCACCACAATGTCTTCCGTTACATTCAACCCCGGAATAGACAGCGACATATTCGTTGATGTATAACTGACACTTTCTTTTACATCAACGGACATCCCGGTCGTAATACCGGTATGAGGAAGCATTCTCACAGGACAGAACACGGGACAATCCTGGATCCGGTAAAAGTTATAACCGGGTCCGGGTGCAGGCCGCTGATAAGGATTCTGCGGGCGCGGATTTGGCTGCGCCGGCGGCCGCTGGATCGTTCCGTTCTGAGGCGGGAAATTGGGGTTCTGATTTGGATTGAGAGGAACCTGTTTCTGCTCCAGACTTTCCGGTTCTGAATCAAAAGAACTGGTGCTGAAAGACCAGGCATCCGGATCATCTTTCCAATCATCCTGTACAGAGCTGCCTGATTTTGATTTTGCATCCGACTCCGTTTGTTCTACCAAAGCGGGATCAAAATCATCCCAATCCAGATTTGACATACTTGTTCCTGTCCCTGTTTCAGAATGATTCTCAACGCCAAAAGGATCTTTATCAGCCTGAGGAGAATTCTGTGCTGTCTGCGCCGGATTTTTCCCGGCAGCAGGTTGTTCTTTCGACGAAGAATTGAAACCAAAGAACTCCAGAACAGCATTTCCCCCATCAGGTTTTGAAGAACATCCGCTGACCAGAATGAGAACAGCCGTCAGACAGATGAACATTTTCATAATTTTCTTCATCATTTCCTCCCAGTAACAATCCATACCATAGGGCCATGTTTTCATTACCCAATTAAAATTTATGCAACAAATATGCCATCCGGGAAAGTATTTTTGGAAATCATAACTATAATTGAAATAATTATGGTCACAAAAATCCGGTGTTCGTTCTTTTTTTTACTGATTCTTCTGTTGATCTCAGGATGCAATATACCGCAAAGGAAAGCTGCGGAAACTCAAACATGGGAATCAGAAAGCACTGTTGCCGCATATATTCAGACGATCCGGGCAGACACACCGGCTTATACTCCATCTCCGGCAACCGTTTTGTCTCCGACTGATACCCAAACTCCGGCACCCAGTCTGACACCCATTCCCGTTTTCATTCCTTCTGCCACTCCAACATTAGGGCCGGATTTTTTCCATGGTTCCCTGTGGTATGAACCGGAATTTGTCTCACAGAAAGGGTTGAAATACAATGGCAGGGAAGTCAATACAGGATGTACGGCGGCATCTGTGCAGATGGTTTTGGATTTCTGGCATAAATATAAAAATGACTATCCGACAATGACAGCGCAGCGTCTGATCGACTTGAATTCATGGCAGAACCAGTTCAATGTAAAAACCGGGCTGAATATCATGAATACGGAAGATGAATTGAAAGAGATGAATTATTACCTTGGCACAAGGCAGGACAGCAGTAAAGAAGAACTGCTCACTGCGCTTGAACGTTACGGTCCGATTCTCGTCCTAACCAAGGTAAACTGGACTCCATTTGGAGCCAATCACATGGCTGTTGTAACAGGTTATGATCCGGAAAATGATATGATCCGCATACTGGATCCATGGCAGCTCGGCGGGATCACGGAGTTTCCATATGAAAACTTCGACGGTATATGGTCATTGAATTATCTGGAGGATGAAAATGATACATTACAGCGCACATTCTTCTTCATCGTCCCCTATGCCGAGCTGGATTTGAATAACGCGCCGTTTGTTCCGTATCAGGATCTAAAAACGATCGTTCATCAGCTATAATGATCAAAGGCTGCTTTTCGGCAGCCTTTGACAAATCATTTCAACACTTTTAATTTCACCACCATGGCGGCGGAGGAGGACAGCACCAGAAATCCCACGGACGTCTGTCGCAGGGATCC
>CACYHU010000071.1 GCA_902774215.1 uncultured Chloroflexota bacterium | reverse complement strand
ACTGCTTTGACCACATTATCTCCGCTCCAAACCATGGCGAAGACAGGCCCTGACGTAATATAGCTGACCAGGCCATTATAAAAAGGTTTCCCTTCATGCTCTGCGTAGTGTTTGGCGGCCAGTTCGGGAGTGACCTGCATGAATTTAGCTGCACAAAGGACAAAGCCGCGGTTTTCGAAACGTTTTACGACTTCACCGATCAATCCGCGCTGTACGCCGTCCGGTTTTACACAAACAAATGTTTTTTCCATATTTTTATTCCTCTATTTCTTTATTGAATTGTATAAGTCTGCCAAATCAGTATTTTCAGGGAAAAGGATCACCAGTTTTTCCAGTTCCTCGCTTACCGCAGAAACACAGTTCGGTTTGGCAATGAGTTTCCTGTATAATTGTACTCCAAGTTCCTGTTGGTCGGTACTGAAACATCGCCAGGCTTCCCTCATCATCTGCCGGTCTTCGGTTGTCGGAGACTGTGTGGTGTTTTCATCCTTCTGTTCAGGATTATTTACAGAATCGTTATCCGATTTTTTCTGGGTTCCCTGGATATTTTTATCTGGTTTGGGATCGATTGGCTGAAACCCGCGGGACGCAATATGCTCAAGATAGTTAAATGCCTCATCTAATTCACTGGAAGCATTTGATTGTATATTTGCGGGTTCTTTTGTTTCATTTGAGACAGGCTCATCTATGATATTCTTTGATTTGAAAAATGAATTAATATAGAATAATTCTCCGGTGTCAGATGCTTCAAGCTCGTTCATCAGGCTTTGGACTGATTCTTCAGAATCTGACGCGTTGTTTGTTATCGGAAGGAGATCCAGCCAGGCAGGTATTTTTGAATTGTCATTAAGGATCAGCTTTTCGCTTGCCTGGTGCCATCCGATCCGTACCCTTGTGTTCGGGATTCCTGTCCATTCATAATAAGCAACATTTATGGGGAAATGCTGAGCTGAGATTTCCCCATTGCTTATTTCCCAATGCTGGTACTGCGGATCTAAATCAGTAAGCTTGTCTAAGCAGCGGTGAAACTTCATCCGGTCATGTTCAGAATAATAAACTGCCAGGGTGCGTAAAGCTGTCTGATTGTATGGCTCTCTGCGTATAACAGATTCAAGAAGCCATACACCTTTTTGGATATCCCCCTTTTCATAATAAGACAGGCCAAGGTAAAGTATCGGCAGATTCGGCAGAGGTTTTTTCCCTGCTGAAAGAAAATGTTTACAGGCAGTGGAATAATCTTTTTTGTGATATGCCCGTATACCGTCAGAGAATTCTCTCAGAAGCCGGTCATCCGACGAAAAAGAGACGCTGTGAGCCTCCATCCAGGCAGATAAATCCTTTTTTATCGTTTCATTGTCTGGCTGGAGGCAGTTGACAGTTTCGCAATGCATGATAGCATTTTCAGTGCGTCCGCATTCAACATAGGTATAGGCAAGTGAAATGTGATTCAGAAAATTATCCGGCTGTGCCGAGCATAAGCGAAGATAGGTATTCAGTGCTCCGTTATAATTATCCATTTCCAAAAATGTTCTGCCGAGTCTTTCATAGATCCGCAGCATTTTTGGAAACTGTCTTAATAGATAAAGACAATGGAAAGCTGCCTGTTCGAGGTTTCCATTGTCTGTCAGTTTATCGATTTTATTCAGATAATTTTCTATTTCAATGACGGACATAATATGATTTGAAAAACTTATTTCAGATCATCGCGAAGGTAATCCCTGAGAATCTTTTGTACGGAAGGATGCCTGAGCCTGGATAATGCCTGAGCTTCAATTTGCCGTACTCTTTCTCTTGTGACACCCATCTTATTTCCCACTTCTTCCAGTGTATAAGCCTGGCCGTCAAGCAGACCGTAACGGAGCTGCAGAATGCGTACTTCTCTTGGCGGCAGATCATTCAGTATGATCTGAAGATGTTCTTTCAGCAGATTGTAGGTAGCTGAATCTGAAGGTGCCGGGGCTTCATCATCTTCGATAAAGTCTCCCAATACTGAATCCTCTTCATCATCGGTAGGCGTTTCCAGAGAAAGCGGTCTGCGTGCGACCTGGATCATGTTCTCAACTTTTTTGATGGGAACATCAAGCTCTGCGGCTAATTCTTCTACAGAGGGATCACGTCCCAATTTCTGGGTCAGCTGATGCTGATATCTGAGAAGCTTATTGATCTGATCACCCATATGGACCGGAACCCGAATCGTACGGCCCTGGTCCGCAATCGCGCGTGTGACTGCTTGTCGGATCCACCATGTCGCATAGGTGCTGAATTTATGTCCCCGGCGGTAATCGAATTTCTTCGTTGCACGTATCAGACCTATGTTGCCTTCCTGGATCAAATCAAGAAAAGGAACCCCGCGGCCCATATACTTTTTGGCAACAGAAATTACAAGACGGGAATTTGCAGTGATCAAATGATCTCTTGCATTCCAGCTGTCTTCTATGTTGTGCCGCAGTTCCAAACGCCGTTCATATGTAACATTGACCCGGGCTAATTCCTCGCGGGAAATACGTCCTTTTTCAATACGCTGAGCTAATTCCACTTCTTCATCAGCTGTCAGCAAAGGGACACGGCTGACTTCTTTCAAATAAAGACCGATCGTATCATCTGTATCAATATTTGAAAGATCATCTGAAAGGCCGATGCCATTTTCATCATCACCTTCATCGATATCGGAAAGATCCATATCGTCTTCGTCCACATCATCGGATGGACTTTCTTCTGTATATTGGATACCTGCACTCAATAAAGCTGAAAACGCTTCTTCAAGTTGATCGACATCCTGTTCCGCATCCGGGAAAAAACGGAGTATGTCATCGATAGTGACGACAGACTTCTGACGCCCGAATTCAACCAACTGTGAAATAGCGGAATCATTTTCATAATCTTCGTTGTTGTAATTTGCTAATTCTTCTTCCATAAATTGCGTATATTCCCTCAGTCTGATTTTCTACATATAGAGAATACACCTTTTTTTTGAAAAATCAATACCTAATTTTATAAAAAAACAGGAAATTTTTTAATTTCCCTGTTTTTTACTCATGTATACGATGAATTATCCGGTTTAATTGGTGAAAAAGCTCACGATAATTGTTGCCGGGCCTGCATGCACCATGATGGCCGGCGGTAAATTGAACAGGGGAATATCTTCAACACCAAACCTGGATTTGAATTCTTGCTTTAAAAACGGTATATCCGGGTTGTCCGCGGTTGTACCGAAGGTAATATCACCGTTTTTATAATCTTTGCATTCGCTTTCAACCAGTTCTATGATCCGGGCTAGAGCACGCTTTTTCGTCCTTTGCTTTTCGAAAGATTCTACTTTGCCGTCAACAAGTGTAAGGATCGGTTTGATCTGGAGAATATCGCCCAACAGCTTCGATGCACCTCCGATCCTGCCTCCTTTGTAAAGGAATTCCAATGTGTCAAGGACTGCATAAATTCTTCCATGGGCGTTCTTTTCGTTTACCAGAGCCTCGATTTCATCAAGGGTTCTGCCCTCATCTGCCCATTGTTTTGCGTATTTCAGCAATACAGCCTGGTTCCCGCCGATCTGTTTAGTATCGATAATACGAACGTCCAGGTTCGGAAAATCTTCAAGCGCTGTTTCGGCACTTCGGACGGTCCCGCTCATTTGAGCTGACGGGCAGATAATGATCCCGCAGTCACCTTTTTCGGTCATATCCTGGTAGATAGGGGTATATAAAGATGGCGGCGGAGCTGCGGTTTTTGGCAGGTCAACTGATTCTTTCAGTTTCCTGACAAAAGTCGCACTGTCTATTTCTGTGTCATCCCGATATGTATCTTCTCCAAATATAACTAACTGCGGAATATATTCAATTCCGAGCTCTTTGGCCTGTTCCAATGTTAATCCGCTTGTAGTATCACCAAAAACTCTGACCATTTTTACCCTCTGCTTTCTAATTCGCATTTTTATTATATAATATTTTTGTAAAATTGGAATATTTTCCCAACAAAAATCATTATTTGTGTAAAAAAGTCTTGGGTAAAAACTGTTTAATAAAAAACGGATGCAGAAATCAAAGATTTTTTGCATCCGGAATGAATTATTTAATGTATTATGATCAGAAACCGTTTACGCCTTTTTTGTCTGTTAAAACAGCGCGAATCGCCTGGTCATTGAATACAGCAGGTATATCGGAAACTTTGGTCAATCTTGGATATCCTTTTACATCGATGAACAGGCCGGTAATTTTTTTATAATATGGCGGTCTTTCGCTCAGGCAATAGAACAGGTCACAGTCATCATAAAATGCTTCTTCTCCCGGTGAAAGAAATGAGCGGTCCGGAACTTTAATTACATGCGGTTCCTGATAAAAAGTCTTCTCTGAACCATCAGACATGACGAAACCAACGCGGCTGATTTCGATCTGTCTTCTGCTTATGTTCTGTACATAGAGATCAAAAGTGACGAAGCTTTTCTTTCTGAATGATTCCAGCGCGGCATCTTCAATCTTGAAAATTACATCCAGTGGGGGCTTTTTAGATAATTTAATTAATTTTACAATGATATAAATAATCAGACAAAAAATCAAAAAAATACAAATCAAAAAAGCAGTCACACCAAGGAAATCTGCTTTCTCCAGCGTGAGATACCAAAAAATTTCTTTATTGATGTTGTTGAATAAATCTGCCATAATTCACCTCAATTGACAATAATTATAACCCAATGACGATAATATACAAACTGATTGTAACGGAAAAGAGCAAATTTGACATTAAAACGGAAATACTTGCGTAGGTCTCGTCAGCGTGATAGCGCTGGCTCAGGATATATGTGTTCAAAGCTGCTGGCAGCATTGCCATGATGACAAGTGAATTCAGCCACCAGGTATCAAGAGAAAAAACATATTTACCGATTATCCAGGCAAAAAAAGGACACATAACTAATTTGACTGCAGCGCTGAACAAAGCATTAAAGAATAATTTCGGAGAAGTTATCAGTTCATTCGATTGCGCACAGGTCAGCCCCAATGCAAACATACCTGCCGCAGTAGTTGGTTTCCCGAGAAGTTCCGCGGTATCAATAACTAATTTGGGAACCGGGACCTTCAATAATAATAGCAGTGCGCCGATGACAGGGACAAAGATGTTCGGGTTTTTCACAGCGCTCATAATTGCGTGCGCGGCTCCTTTGCCTGAGCCCGATCCTGAAAAAAGATCAAGCAGAAACACTGCCAGCGGAAAAGTTATAACGCCGTGGACCAGAATCGTAATAATATTTGGAATCACATTGTTAAAAAGCGTCAGAAAAACCGGAATCCCGACATAGGAAATATTCCCGTAAAAACTGCAGACACTGTGGATAACAGATTCGGACTTGCTGAATCCGAAAACCATTCTGTATAATAAAAACAATAGCAGGAAAACAGACAATTCGAAAACAGTAAGCGCCATCGCAAATCGTAAATCAAATATTGAATTCAGGTCAGAAGTAACAATATTTGCAAAAGAAACCGCCGGGGCACTGAAATAAAATAAAAAAGCGCATAATGCATCACTGGTGTTCGTCGGGAGTATGCGGAGTTTGCCGGCTGCAAAACCTATTATTGCTAAAATAAAAATAGGAATTAGTTTTTCAATTACGGTTTCCAAATTTCCTCAGTTAATCAACAATGAAATGTTTTCGCTATTATAATACTATATATTTTGGTTGCAGGTATAATGATTTTATAATGACGATACAGGCTATTCTATTTATTGTTTTGGTTTCAGCTTTTTATGGCTGTTTTTATAATTTAATTACCGGTGGCAACATTTTTTCCATTTTTGTTGACATATTAATTGCCATCGCAGGTTTTTTTGCCGGACAATTTGTCGGTACTATTATTGGACGGGAATTAATACAGGTCGGCGTAATTAATTTCGGCTGGGGTACTATTGTGAGCTTTATTTTTCTTATGATCGGCGGAGCTATCAGTCATCCCCTATTCTGATTTCTTTACTTCAATTGCACGCAGCCCTTTTCCATTGTCTGTAATTTTAAAGGTAACAGGATCTCCCTCTGAAAGGTTTTTGAAACCTTCTGATTGTATCGCTGTATAATGGACAAAAACTTCACGGCCGTCATCAGCCAGGATAAATCCGAACCCCTTATTCGTATTAAACCATTTTACGGTACCTCTTGCTGTTTCTTCCATACCCTTTACTCTCTTTCGAACAACTCTTCAGCCTTGGTTAATGCTCTGCGGGAATATAATGCATATCTTTCCCGTTTGGATTTTGTTTTTGCGGCAAGCGGAGGCAAAATGCCGAAATTTGCTTTCATTGGCTGAAAATTTTTCGCATCTGCAGAAGAAATATATTTGAACAAAGCACCGGATATCATTTCATCCGGTAAAACAAGGAGCTCTTTTCCCTGTATGTAACGGGACGCGTTTATACCTGCCAGCAATCCCGCTGCAATGTTACCCATATATCCTTCAACACCGCAAAGCTGTCCGGCAAAAAAGACAGACGTATTTTTGATCATTTGGAGCGATGCGTTCAGAACGCTGGGCGCGCATATATATGTGTTGCGGTGCATTTGCCCAAACCGGACAAATTGTGCGTTTTCAAGACCGGGGATCATTCGAAATACCCGCTCCTGTTCTTTTTGCAGCAGGTTTGTCTGAAATCCGACCATATTATAAAGGCTTCCGGACATGTTGTCCTGGCGGAGCTGTAATACTGCCCACGGTCGTTTTCCTGTTCTTGGGTCTATGAGGCCCACAGGACGCATTGGTCCGAATGCCAGGGCCTGCATTGATCTTCCGGCCAGTATCTCAACGGGGAGACAGCCCTCAAAAAAACTCATTTTGCCGGCTTGTACACCTGAATCAATTGCATCTTCAAAACTCTTTAATGGTATACGCTGAGCTGTGGTTAATGCGTTGACAAAAGACTCATATTCTTCTTTTGATAAAGGACAATTAATATAATCGCCCTCGTCCTCATCGTTTTTATTATAGCGTGAGGCTGTGTACGCAATGTCCAGATCAATGGAACTGTATTCGATTATAGGGGCTATGGCATCAAAGAAAAACAGGTTGTCCGATCCGCAGATCCTTGATATTTCGTCGGAGATAGCGGGAGAACTGAGAGGTCCTGACGCGATGATGACTGTTTGATCCGCGGGGATTTCTTGGATTTCTTCCCTGATAATTTTTATGTTTGCCTGTTCGGATAGTTTTTGCTCGATATGGGCAGAAAAAACTTTGCGGTCCACCGCCAGGGCATTTCCTGCCGGAACGGCAGCCCTTTCAGCACATTCAACCAATAAAGATCCGGCAAGCCGCAGTTCTTCTTTCAGGACTCCTGATGCGCGGTCTTTCAGGTTTGACCCGAGTGAGTTAGAACACACGAGTTCTGCAAGATCGGCTCCTGTGTGCGCTCCGGTTGAGCATTTGGGGCGCATTTCGTATAGTTCAACAGGAATGCCTCTGATGGCAGCCTGCCAGGCTGCTTCACATCCGGCCAGACCGCCGCCAATAATCATTAAAGGTTTATTATTTCCGCTCATGCCATAATTTTATCATTTATTTACCGTTATGTTTATGAAAACGGTAAAACAGACAATATCTGATTATTGCGTTATGCTGCCGGGCTTTTTTGGAAAAAATAAAGAATCGCTGCGAAAAATGAGATGAGAAAATGAAAAAATGTAATCATAATCTTAAAATATTTATTGACGAATTTTGTTACCGCAATTATAATCAGATGGTTGAATAAGGTTAAGGAGAAATTTAAATGAAGACATTTTTCAATATCGCTCTTATTATAACTTCAATCGCGACAGTTGTTTTGGTTGTGCTGCAGAATCGCGGTGTTGGTATGGGAAGTATCGCCGGAAGTAACGATCCGGGTTCTATTTTCACTGCCCGGCGCGGCGTGGATAAAGTCATTTTCAACCTGACAATGGTTTTCAGCATTCTGCTGGTGCTTTTGGTTGTAATTTATATTCTTATCTTCAATTAATCGTTATAAATGAAAGAGCAGCCTTTGTTTGCTGCTCTTTTTTGTTTTAATTACAAATATCATTTATAATAAGCGAATGGATCTGATATTATGAAGAGATTACGTTGGCAGCTTATTACAATTTTCCTTACCGGGCTTGTTATAGGTATCCTATTGCTTTCTGATTCAAGCACCGGCCCTATTCAGGTTTTTGAATCACATCCTGCTACCGGCGGTATATACAGAGAAGGTTTGGTGGGGGATATCCAGCGCTTGAATCCTCTCCTGGCCTGGTATAACGATGTGGATAATGATATCTGCAGTTTGGTTTTCAGTGGATTGGTAAAGAATGATACCCGGGGCAATCCGCAGGGTGATCTTGCAATTGACTGGGGAATTTCCCTGGATGGGACAATATATAATTTCGCAATAAATCCTGATGCCCTGTGGCATGACGGGCAGCCGGTCACTGCAGATGATGTGATTTTTACCTACGACATGCTGAAACAGGGTGATGGCTATATCCCGGCTTATCTGGTCAACTTTTGGAATCGTGTTCAAATTAATCCCGTTGACAGAAAAACCGTACAGTTTGTATTGGAAGAAGCTTATGCTCCATTTCTGGATTATTTAACGGTCGGTATCCTTCCCCGGCATATCTATGGCGGAATGTCTTTTTCTGAAATGGTAGAGTCGAAAATCAATATTCAGCCAATCGGTTCCGGACCGTTCCGATTAAAAGAACTTGTTCAGAATAACGGAAAAATCACCGGTGTAACCATTGAGAATAATTCTGCTTACTATGGAAAAAAAGCCTATCTTGATGAGATACAATTCACCTATTATTCTGACAGCGGCTTAGCTTATCAGGCTTATCAGCAGGGATTGATCGATGGAATCAGCTATGTGTCTAATGATGTATTAAACCAGGTGCTTGGTGATGAAAGTATGAACCTGTATACTGCACGCCGTCCTGTCATGAGTATGGTGTTCTTTAATCTCGATAACCGAAATGTGGAATTTCTACAGTCAAAACAGATCCGTAATGCTTTGATGACCGGGCTGAACCGCGAACGTATGATAAACAGGACTCTGGCAGGTCAGGCAATTATTTCCAACAGTCCTGTCCTGTATGGTAACTGGGCATATACCGCTGAGGTCGCTGTTCCGCAATATAATACAGAAAAATCCATCGAAATGCTTGTAAAAGAAGGCTTTATCCTTGCAAGTGAGCAGGAGCGGGTTCGCACAAAGGAAATGACATCCGTTGATGGCAATAAGGAACGGAAAGCGCTTACCTTTACCCTTGTATATCCGGATGATGATATTCATCGTCAGATAGCTGAACAAATCCAGCGGGATTGGGGAAATATTAATGTTTTGCTGAATCTTGAAGCTGTGAGTTATGATAACCTTATCAACCACATTTTGCCCGACCGCGAATACGAGGCAGCTCTTGTGGATCTGAACCTTTCGGAAATTCCTGATCCGGATCCTTATCCGTTTTGGGACCAGACGCAGATCTCATCCGGGCAGAATTATACACAATGGAGTAACAAAACGATCAGTCAGTACCTTGAAACCGCAAGAGTGGAAACAGACCGCGCTGAGAGATCAAGGCTTTATAAGAATTTCCAGATCCTTTTTATGGAGGAGCTGCCTGCTTTACCGCTCTATACACTGGTTTATAATTATCCCGTTTCCCAAAAGGTTTCCGGGGTAAGCATTGGACCGATCTACAGGCCTAAAGACAGGTTCATGAATGTGACAGACTGGTATATGGTCTCCAGATCGTCTGTTGTAGAATAAAAAAAAGTCAGTCATTAAATCGGGGCGAGATCTGAAGTCTGAAACAATGGCTGAAAGATTCAGGCCCTTTTTTATTTTAATGAACTGAAGCATTTTGACTATGGATGAACTGATTTGTAACTGATTTGTACATTTTGAGCCGATGTGATCTGTTTTCGTTGCCCCGGAATTTACGAGCAGCGGTCAGCACTGCTTATTCCTTAAAATGTTGGGGAAGAGCAGTATACAGCGACATCTATTCGTATAGAATTACTCAGGTCGGATGCGGATATACCGATGAAAAACGGGGTATGAATTCCCCTCTTGTTTGAAATTCAGCCCTTGATAAAACTGAAGGGCTGCAGTATTCTTTTTGTTGGTATTGACACTGTAGGTGTGGATATTTAACCGGATGCAGTCGAGATTCATACAGCTGATGATCTTATTTCCATATCCTTTCCCCTGATATTCAGGTAAAACTGCGATACGTGTGATATCGCAGTTTTCTTTATCTATTTCAGCCAGTAAATATCCTGCGATTTTTCTGTCTTTGATCAGCACTCTTCTGTAATTTGATGCAGTGCAGGCTTCATGAAATTCCTCTCTGGCAAGCCGCCATAATGGAGGAAATAAATTTTCGCAGGCATGCCAGACTATATCAGACTGTTCCGATGAAAATGACAGTATATCTCCGTCTGTTTCTTTTACATTCGTGGAGAGTGAAACGGTTTCCATCTGGATTATTTCATCAGATAATTTGAATCCGTTATTCTGCAGCAGGGAAGAGAACCAGTTCCGGGCAGAAATTGCATAAACTGAATAATTTCCTGGCTTTAGCAGAGTTCTTATTTTTTCTGCAAGGGGATAATTCTCAGGGGATGAAGTTGAAAAAAAACTGTGAAGCCACAATGTACTGGAATCAACAATCTGAAGCGAGATCAAATATTTTTGTGAATCTTTCTCATCAAGCCAGACTGCGCCGTTATTTTCTGCAGCCTGCCAACAGTTAAACCATCCGAAATGCGTATTGGTATAAATTGAAGATGCGAAAAGCGCTTCGGTCGTTTCTTTATCCGAAGAGGATAGTATTTTCAATTTCTGCTCAGCTTATCAATAATTGCTTCCAGGTCTTCAGCGGAATAGTAATGGATACTGATGGATCCGGCTCCATTTTTCCCCGGGCGCAGCGAAACTTTCGTGCCAACCAGCTGCCTGAGATGATTTTCGATTTCCTGCATATCAGGATCAAGCTTCGTTTTTTGTTTGGTATTGTCCGGCCGTTTTTCACCTGTAAGGCTGCGGATATATTCTTCCGTCTGGCGTACATTCAAATCATTGTTGATGATGTAGTTCATTGCGTTGATTTGGGCCTGCGGAGTAGGCAGAGAGAGCAGGACCCTGGCATGGCCTTCAGTAATCTGTTTTTCCAGCAATGCCTTTTTTACGTCTCCCGGCAATTTCAGCAGCCGCATGGTATTTGTGATAGAAGTCCGGTTTTTACCGACACGTTTGGAAATCTCTTCGTGTGTAAGGTTGAAATTTTCTTCCAGGCTTTTGTATGCTTCCGCGGCTTCCAGCGGTGAAAGATCTTCCCGCTGGATATTTTCAATCAAAGCCAGTTCCAGAAGTTCCTGGTCATCAGCCTGGCGAACCACAACGGGCACACTGTTTAATCCGGCTAATTGAGATGCACGGAGACGGCGCTCTCCTGCGATCAGTGTGTAGGTTCCGTTTTCCTGTTCACTGACGATCAATGGCTGGATCACGCCATGCTCTCGAATTGAGTCTGCAAGTTCGGCTAACTCCTCATCAGTAAAACGGGTGCGGGGCTGTCTGGGATTAGGCGCTATAGATGTAAGCGGAACAGTTTTGATTGAATCATCCGCTTCCATCAGAGAATTTGAGAATAATGCGTCCAAACCACGTCCCAAGCCTGATTTTTTTTGTGTAGCCATAGTTTTGCTTTCCTCTATTTATCCTGCGTTAGAATTTCCACAGCCAGTGATTCATACGCTTTGGCAGCGTTGCTGTCTTTTGCGTAATAATTGATCGGCTGCCCGTATGATGGCGCCTCTGCCAAGCGGACAGAGCGCGGGATGATGCTTTGGAATACTTTATCCGGGAAATATCTGCGGACTTCACGGACGACATCCATCGCCAGACGAGTGCGTCCGTCGAACATCGTCAGGACGACTCCACGGACACTTACCTGCGGATAGCTTCGTTTGACCCGGTAAATCGTTTGCGTAAGCTGCCCAAGACCTTCCAGAGCAAGGTATTCACATTGCACCGGTATGATCACTCCGTTCACAGCAGCGATCAATGCATTGATCGTCAGCTGATTCAAGGAAGGTGGACAATCGATCATCACATAATCGAACTGATCTTCGACTTCTGCCAGTGCATTGGATAAGCGCTTTTCTCTGTCCGAAAATTCGATCAATTCTATTTCGGCACCTGCAAGTGACGGAGATGAAGGAAGTAATGACAGATTGAAATTTTCAACCGGGATGATCTCTTTCTTGATATCTGATGTCCCGATTAGAACACCGTATGTGCCAAATTTAATATCATTTTTATCAAAACCGAGTGAGGATGTGGCATTTGCCTGCGGATCCATATCAACGATCAGGACTCGTTTCCCGTGTTTTGCGATACATGATCCAAGGTTGATTGCAGTTGTGGTTTTTCCCACTCCGCCTTTTTGATTAATAAGCGTATAAATCTTCAAGATGATCAAAATCCTTTCATCTTCAGGCTGATTTCTCATCAATGAACGGCTTTTGCTGCTGTTCGCCGCAATATGGGCATAAATTCCACGGCAGTTCGATAGCCTTTCCGCAGTTTACACATTTTTTCTTCACTTTTGTGTGGCAATAAGGACACAGGATCCAGTCGCTTTGGATATTATGCCCGCAGCTTGGACATTTTTCCGAAACCCCGATTTCCCGTAATAATGCTTCTTCCTCAAGGGCATCCTGATATTTCTGTTCAAATGTTTTACGAGGCCTGACAAACAGATAAATAAAAATTCCCGGGATGAACAAAACGACCATGAAAAGGATGCTCAGAATAACCATAAAAGGATCACGGGTCCTGGATCTTATATCCCGAAGAACCCAAAGAGTCAAACCGATCCAAAGCGCGGCAACAAATGCGGCACCAAAAGCTATGACATAAGTCAGAAGATTATTTATGTCGAGTGAATTTAAAAAAGCAAAACCGTTATTCATAGCTTAGGAATTATAGCATGAAAAGTTATAATTGTTATATATAACATGGAGAATCAAATGTCAGCAGAGAGTATTGCAAATCATTTTCCGGAGAATTTGTCAGCATTTGCCTGTTTTTTTGGTATATATATTCTTTCAATAATTTATTTGAATTTCTATAATAAGTCAAGGAAAATCGGTCTTTCAAAATCAGATATTAAGGAGATAATCAGAAATAATGCAATCAAATGCATATGTGCTGATCTGTTCCTTGTCTTTTTTGATCCGTTTTGCGCATATATTTATTATCGATATATTCTTCTGATATTGTTTGGACTTACTGAAAATTTGGATTTTTTTATTCATAAAATTTCGACAGAGTTTCTCGTACTTGAGTTTCTCTTTATTGGACTGAGTGTTTTTCCTTCTGCAGACCCGCTGCAGATGATTTTATCTGTTTTGATCAGTGGATCATGGCTATTTATACGAAAAAAAATCAGGATCGGATTTCATGATATACTTTTGATCCTGATCCTGACAATTGCACTGTCTGATGTTATCGGTACAATACTATTTAATTCTGTTGTTATGATGATATGGGGCCTGATCGGATTTATCCTTCAGCAGTTTTTCGGAAAGAAAAAAAATACTGAGATTCCGCTTGCTCCTGTAATTATCTCGGCTTTTACGCTTATGAAGCTGTTTCTGTAAGATTGTCTGCGATTGAGCCCAAAACCCCGTTGACAAATTTTGGAGCAGTATCCGAGCCGAACCGTTTCGCTAATTCAACAGATTCATTGATGGCCACCCGGTCCGGTGTTTCCCCGGATATGGCAAACTCATAAACTGCAATTCGAATGATATTGAGATCAATGATAGCGATTTGCTCTATCGGCCAGTCAACCGCATATTTCCCGATCATTGCGTCAATTTCAGGCTTATTATTGATAACACCGGTTACCAGGTCGATCACGAATTTCTTTTCATCGTCATTCGGAATTTCCACTGATTCAAAACGCCAGGTTAATATATCTGCGATGTTGTGGCCTGACTGGTCGTATTCATATAACGCCTGTAAGGCTACGCCGCGCAGAAAAGTTCGTTCACTGATCCCGGACATAATCTATTTCACTTCCGGATAATTGAAATCTTCGATATGGATATTTATATATCCAATGTTCATCCCGACCATATCCTTGATAGCCCGGGCGACCTTCTTCTGAACGCGTTTGCAGACTTCAAGTGTATTACTGTCAGATTCGATGACAAGATAAATATCGGCATTAACAACGCCGTCCACGATCTTCATTTTTACACCGTTTTGAGCGTTATTATTGCTATATAAACGGGCAACACCCAGTGTATCGTTTGCAGTCATCTGAATGATGGTTTCCATCACTTCAGGAGCGATCGTTGTATTGCCGGGAACTCTTTCATTTTCGTTCATGTTTATTGATCCTCTCTGCTTTAATTATAAAATAATTTTTTCATTTTTGCAAAAAACTTTATGAAATGGATAACGGAATGTACTGCTCAGTTTTTTCGATCGACATTTATAATCGTTTCCATTTCTATTCTAACACCATCGGTAAAAACAATGAGTTTATTATATAAATCTATTTTTTTGAGTTTCCCGATGACCGTTTGATAACTGCCGCCTGACTTTTTCCTGTCAGCTGCGAAATAAGTGACTTCAACTTCCGGCTGGCTTTCTGCTTCAGCCGCAAGGAATTTCAGCCTGCGGTTGATCCTTTCCTTCTCATTGTCATCCAGTATGATCTTATCTTCAGTGATTCGGACGGTTTCCTCGATCATACCGGCAAAACCGGTCAGAGCTGCAAAAGGAGCAAATTGGGCTGCGCGGTCCATTACTGACATCCGATGGTGGTATTTCGGTTCCGGCCGTGGAATATCATAAATATCTGAGTAATCATGTATACCGCTCATTCCCTGTTTACCTCATGATTTATGCCCGCCGATTTGCTGGTTTCTGTCTTTCTGTGTTGCGTTATCCTGAAGGTTCATCCCTTTCAGAACGGCATTTTTCCCGAACCGGTTCTGAAGTTCCAGAATCGATTGCTGCAGCCGTGTTTCTCTTTCAAGTTTTTCCGAAATGGCATTCTCCTGCTTTTTTTCTGCTTCATAATCTGTAAACAGATCCGGTTGAATTATCTGAATGGATTCAGGAACAGATTCTTTTGGATAAACATGATTGAATATGACATATATATGCCTGATCTGCAGGGTCTTATTGACAATGCGTTCGTATAGCCTTATCATAGTATCGGATAATAAACGGCTTGAGGAAGTAAACCTGCCGATATTTTCAGACCCGTGAGCCGGTTTCGGCGCAAGTCTTCCGTAATGATCCGTTTTCAGCGAACCATTATATTTTTCCGAAAATGAGGGATCATTTAAAACCGCATTGTCATAATGAATGGAAAGGACCGCCTGGTCACAGACCATATTTTTCGCGACAAGGCTTAACGCAAGATCGTCTGTCATTTCCCTTACAATGATTTCTGCTTCATCATAAGAATACGGACGGCTCAGTACCTGGCCTGAACTGATTGAGTTATTGTCGGATTTATATGCTTTGATATCCGCTATAGTGCATGGTTCCCACCCCCATGCATGATCGATCAGGAGCTCCGCATTAACGCCGAAAAGATCGTATAGCAGATTTTCGGAATAGTATTCATTTTTTTTGCCAAGGGAGCATTTTGCAATATCTCCCATTGTGTACAAGCCCTTTTCCGCAAGACGTTTCGCGTAACCTTTGCCGACTCTCCAGAAGTCTGTGATGGGACGGTGCCCCCAAAGCTTTTTCCGGTAGCTCATTTCATCCAGTTCTGCGATCCTGACGCCATTTTCGTCGGGAGGACTGTGTTTTGCTTCAATATCCATTGCTGCTTTCGCCAGATAAAGATTTGTGCCGATTCCTGCGGTTGCAGTGATACCTGTTTCCGCTAAAACTTCGCGGATCAGCTGCATAGTAAGCTCATGTGCTGATTTTTTATAGGTTTTGATATAATCTGTCAGGTCAATAAATACTTCATCGATTGAATAAATCTGTATGTCATCAGCAGAAATATGATTTAAATATATACTGTATATTTTTGAGCTTACTTCCATATAATGATGCATACGAGGCGGCGCGATCAGATAATCTACAGCAAGCGCGGGGTTTTTGGAAAGCTCTTTTGTATTAACGGAACTGCCTGATAGATTACAGCCCGGAGCTTTTCTTTTCCTTTCCCGGTTGAT
>CACYHU010000070.1 GCA_902774215.1 uncultured Chloroflexota bacterium | reverse complement strand
GGCAGGGTTTCGGTTTAAAATAATAAAAGTGTTGAGCCGAAGTGGCGGAACTGGCAGACGCGCACGACTCAAAATCGTGTACCTTGTGTATGTGGGTTCGATTCCCACCTTCGGCACTGAAAATCCCTTGTCAAAGGGATTTTTTCGTTAACAGTTATTATTCATTTTCCAGGACAGTTCAAATAATTTAATTCTTATGATTTCTTCTTTCCAAAAATTATTAAAATGATGCCGCCAACAGCCATTGACAGAACGATCACAAGCATCATCTTTTCCTCGGTAGTCACCGGAACCTTCAGGATCGCCGGTACATTGAATAAAGCCCCTGCGAGCAGAACAATGCCAAGAAAGCCTGCAAAGCCAAGCGTTGATTCCGCTTTTTTCGGATCATCACCGGTATCCGGTGAGCCCTTTTCCGGTTTATTATCCTTCTGTGCTGCCATCTTCATCCTCTGGAGCAGATCCCGAATCCGATTCTTCATCAGTGACAACGGTGGTTTCCTGTGTAGCAATTATTTCATCATCATCTGTAATATTATTCTCAGAACTTTCTTCCGGAGCTATATCCGTTTTTTCACCGGTTTCTTCAATCTCTTCCGGCTCCGGGAGACCGCGCAGTTTGCGGTACCCTTTTTTGATAAGCGGCCATGCCATCATAACACCGGCAATAAACCAGATCGCCTGAGCACCATAAGCAAGCGGTACGTTGACAGTCTGTCCCTCTTCTGCAGCCTGTTTGATTTGGCGGTTTATATCAATACAGCCGGTAACAGCATAATAGATCAGGTACAAACCAAGCCAGGGCATCACGCGGCGGAACCCGTTTTCCTGTTTCTTCGGAGGTTTCTTTTCCTCCGGAGCTGCCTCGGCACGATTGGCTTCCAAATCAGCCGATTCCGTCTGCATGGTATATTCGTCCGGATCCGCACCCTGATGCAGCGGCATACCGCAGTACTTACATACAGCTAAATTATCCGTGTTAGGTTCCAGACAGTTAGGGCAGACATCCAGATTACCGGTATCCTCTTTAACATCTAAAGGAAGCGCTTCAGTATCCTGAGCGGTTTCTGCAGATGCGGTATCCTTTATTTCCTCATTCTTTATTTCATCATTTATATTTGTTTCACTGTTTTCCATAACTTTTTCCTTTCGACAAGTCTGACTTTCGACTCAGATAATTACATTCAGCAACACTGCAGCTGACAAAATCACAGCAGCCAGAACCGGAATCAGACAGCCAAAACCGAAACAGCCGGAGGATTTCTTACCCGATCCGGGTTTCGGATATTGAACCGGTTTCTGAGACGGTCTTGCACCCGGATTGAACCGGGGATCATCCGGTTCAAGTCCTGGGATCTTAAAACCACCGGAACCAACTTTCTTTAAGGTTGAAGCAGCGGAACCGGTAAGGATTGTCCCGGCGATAGCAGCTGCCTTTTCAACCGGATCGTTGATTCGGATCGTCTGACCGTTCGGAAGATTGACATTGACATGCTGATCATCCTTACTATCCAGGTTAAACTCCACCACATCTTTTTCCCGATTTGCCTCGATCCAGGCAGCACGGTCAATTTTCGCCTGTTCCCGGGGATCTACAGAACCTTCAGGAATCGTTTCCTCTCCAAATCCCATTCCGCAATAATCACAAATACGGTTTTCCGGTGCGTTGGGACCGCCGCAATGGGTACATTCCTTCATATGAGCCCGCTTTCTCTCGTGTTCACACGGGGATAAATCTGTTCCTCACAGAAAAACTGATTTCCGTCTGTCACATAGCCATAAAATATTTCGGTAGTATGGCTGCTCACGGCATAAAATTCGATCATGCCATGAGATAAAATAAACTGCAGCTTCTGATCAGCCCGCTCATCTATGTAAAAGCAAACCAACGGTCTGCCATCCTCAACGATGAGGATCCCGTATGAAAATCCGTGATAAGGCGGACGCTGAGCGACCCCCTCCATATCAAAAATATTCTCATAAATTTCTTCAAGATCCATAAGGCCTCACAAATTCGGGAAATTTAGCAGAAGATTCTCCGCCAACAGCTGCAGATTGGCATTTGCATTGAGATACATGATCATCCTGTTGATTTCGGAAAGAGATTTCCGAAAAATCTCCGGAGAACCTTTTTCCGCCAGATGTTTCAAACTGTCCCGCAGGTCTGTAAAACTGATCGGCAGCGTATCCTCATCTCCGGAGGCTGAAAACAGCAGAAGATCGCGGAAAAGCGACTGCCAGATTTGGAGTGTCTCACGTAAAACAGGGCGCTTTTTAACATCCTTAAACGCTGCCGCGTAAGCAAAACGCTGTACAGTATCTGCGCTGAGCATTTCAACACCATCCGAGGCAATGCTGATAATTCGCTCAACTTCATCCGGTGTGTCAGCAAGACGAAGTGCATACCCCGCCCGTCCCGCAGCGAGATGGGCTAATCGCCGTGCATCGTCCGGGAGCATCATACGTGAGGATTCCAGTTTTTTTGCTAAATCCGTCAGAGCCATCGGACGCAGACGGATCACCTCACAGCGGGAACTGATCGTCGGAAGAAGTGCGTTTTCATTACTGGCTGTCAGCAGCAGTTTGGAAAGCGGCGTTGGTTCCTCAAGCGTTTTGAGCAAAGCGTTCTGAGCGTTTAGATTAGCCTCTTCAAATCGCAGAAACAAAGCTGTTCGCCAGGGTGCAGCATAGGGCTGCATATTCAGATTATGCTGGATCTCTCGGACAGTGTCGATTTTCAATGTCTCACCCGGAGCCGCAGCCTGCCCGATAAAAAGATCGGTATGCTGCAGTTTATCCAATTGTCTGCAGTTACGGCAGCTGCCGCAGAATTCGCCCGGCTCAGGCGGATCCTGACAGTAAAGTGCCTTCACAAAAGCCAGTGCAAGGGTACGTCTGCCGATACCGGGAGCTCCTGTGAACAGATACGCATGACGTGTCAAACCGCCTGCGATATGTTTCTTCAAAAGCGATTCAGCCCATTCGTGGCCCCAGACATCCCAGCTCATAATGATCAGACAACAGGTTTCAGTCTTCCGGGTGATGGATCATCAAACCCTGGAGAACAAATCCTTCAGCCTATTTCTTTCCTTTCTTCTTTCCCGAGGATTTCTCGGAGTTATTGTTGTTTTTTGCTTCGCCGGCTTTCGGTTTTTCAGGAGCTTCCGGAGTTTCCGTCTTCGGGACAGTGGTCAGCATACTGATCCGCGGCAGACTGACAAACATCCGTTCCACAACAGACTGACGAATATCGTTGAGCAGTTCTGAGAACATTTCAGCCGCTTTTGTTTTATAAGCCACCAGCGGGTTGCGCTGTGCATAACTTTCCATACTGATAGAGACACGAAGCCCTTCGATCTGTGTCAGGTAATCAACCCACTGTTTGCTGATAGATTGGAGGAAGACCGAACGATTAACTTCGTTCTGAATGCGTTTTCCGAGAACATCCTGAATCTTTTCCACATCCGCTTCAGGAATTTCTGTCGGCAGTGAGGAACTGACTGATTCAAACTCACTGCTGCCCAGAGCCGTGCGGATTTTTTCCTGCTGCGCTTCAGGCAGTTTATCCAGTGTGAGGTTCGCGGTGCGTATTCGGGACCAGTCGATCTTACCGAAAATATCCTTTAGGCCTTCTTCAGATCCGATATAATGGTTCCAGATTTTCTCCTTCAGCTGATCACGGTTCAGTCCTTCCAGCATTTTCCCACAGTAGAACGTGAAATTACAGCGATGATATTCTTTAGCCTTTTTCTGATGGGTCTTCGCATCAAAGGTAAAGCGCTGACCGGTCGTCATCACCCGCATAAGCTGGGACCACTGCTGGTCAGTCAAATCTACGGGTTTGTAGTTGATAAGAGCATTGGAAAGATCCGTGCGAACCTGCATTTGTTTTCCGTAAAGGCGTTCATACCGCGCATCATAACCGCTGCGAACCGCCTGCATGATCTTATTTTCAAGTTCGTTCCAGTTACCGGTCTCGATCTCATCTTCCACCGGAATATAATCCCCTTCCATCCGGTTGAGGATCAGCAGGTTCAGACGCTGACGGTATGAAGCCCACAGCAGATCCTCGACCTGATCGCGCAATTCTTCGATCACTTCCTCATCGCCTTCGGAAAGTCTGCGCTGTTTGTCATTGGAAAGCTTGAACTGTGTCCGGGCAAAGGAGCACGCATCCGCAAAAACATCCGCGGGTTTAAGACTTTCAACGACCATGCCTTCTTCCGAAGCCTCGGAGTTTTGTTTAAGCTTGTCTTCAAGAGTCTCAGCGAAAAGATCAAAATTGGCGTTGCGTTCCTGCAGCTGTGTCTGATAATTCTCAGCAGAACCGCTTACGAGTTTCTGCATCAGGTCAAGCCCGTTTTCGTTTTCGACTTTGTAGGCATCCTGGCCGAAAGCGATCAATCCATCGATCAGCTGAGTTTTTTCCGGAGCGCTGCCAATACGGTCGCGCAAATGATCAATGAGCATCTTCTGCGTAAAGGAAGGCAGGAACTGTGTATCCATCTGCATGGAAGGCTGTACACTGTCAAGATAGGCGGCCAGCTTCCATTTTTCTTCAGACTGGCTTTTTTCCAGCCGGTTATCCAGATCAGTACGCAGCATTTCGAGAATGTCCTCGCTCAGATCATCCTTCAGGAAAGCCTGATCCCGCTGGGAATAGATCCGCTGACGCTGGGTATTCAAAACGTCATCGTATTCCAGTGTATGTTTACGTACATCAAAGTTAGAGCCTTCCACCCGTTCCTGAGCCTGTTCTACCACACGGGAGAACATATTATGCTCCAGCGGGACATTCTCATCAAACAGATTGACCCTCTTGAGCATCCCTTCCAGGCGTTCACCGCCAAACAGGCGGACGATCTCATCCTCCAGGGAGAGGAAAAAACGGGAAGAACCGGGGTCGCCCTGACGGGCAGCACGGCCGCGCAGCTGATTGTCTATCCGGCGGCTTTCGTGCCGTTCGGAACCGATAACATGCAGACCGCCGCGTTCCCGAACTTTAAGCATATTCTCATAGTATTCAATATAAGAACGGATCGATTCCTCATAGACACCGTATTCTTCCGGATCAACCTTCATGACCGCGTTGTAGCGTTCCTCAATGGTCATGTTATAAGGATCCTGTCCGAATTTGGAAAGCACACGGTTGGTATCGCGCAGCACATCCTCATCCAGTTCACCGCCCAGCTTGATATCGACACCTCGGCCTGCCATATTGGTGGCAATGGTCACCGCACCGAAAGCACCGGCTTTCGCGATGATCATACCTTCCTCATCATGCTTGCGGGCATTCAGCACCTGATGCGGGATACCGCCGTTGGCAGCTTCCAGCAGGCGCGGATAATCTTCCTCATCCAGACGGAATTCCTGCAGCAGCAGGGCTTTGTTATCCGCATCTTCAATGCTCAGCTGGATGCCGAGATCACGTGCCATGGGGCGAAGATCTCCGGGCTGGATCTCCTTCAGCGATTTGTTGAAAGGAGTAAACTCTTTCAGCGGTGTCTCATAATCCGTAATATTATTTTTATTCATATACGCCCGGCGCATCATCTGGATCTGCATCAGACGGCGCAGCGGTTCGCGCTGCAGACGCCCTGAAAGGAACTCTGAATGTTCCACAGAAGCAGTACCGATCAGCTGCGGGCGGCCTTTGACATAGTTATACAGGATCTCCTGTGTGATAGCACGAAATTTTGCTTCCTCAGAGCGATAGATCACATCCGGATAATCCTTGCGTTTGTAATAAAGCGCCTTACCCGGGTTTTTGGGATCGGCATAATAAGTGTATTTATATCCGTCCTCGTCTTTAGCTTCCTTTTCTACCAGCGGACTGCCTTTCTGACGGGCGGTATATTCCAGGTTTGTCGGGATCGGAATAACATCCAGACCGTAAATTTTATAAAATTCCTCTTTTTCTGTCAAAGCCGTACCGGTCATACCGCAGATTTTGTCATACATACGATAGTAATTCTGGAGGGTAATGGTGGCATAGGTTACGTTTTCCGGCTCTACTTTGACACCTTCCTTGGCTTCAATAGCCTGATGCAGGCCGTTAGACCAGCGCCGGCCGGGCATCAGACGTCCGGTAAAGGAATCGATGATTATGACCTTGCCTGATTGAACAAGATAGTCTTTATTCCGTTTGAAAATGAACTCAGCCTTCAGCGCCTGTTCGATATAGCTCATCATACGTTCCTGCTCAATTGAGATCTCTTCCGGACGGGAAGGATCACGCAGGACCATACCGAGCATTTCTTCAATGTGATCCAGACCGTTATCGTTCAGGTAAACATTGCGGTCCTTTTCACTGATTTCATACTCATCCGGACGCAGCTGCTTGACCACGCGTGCGACACGGTAATATTCTTCCACATCATCCGAAGCAGGTCCGGAGATGATGAGCGGGGTTCGTGCTTCATCAATGAGGACATTGTCCACTTCATCGATCACAGCATAAACGTGACCGCGCTGTACACGGTCATCCAGGCTCATAACCATATTGTCACGCAGATAATCAAAACCAAATTCACTGTTGGTGCCGTAAGTAATATCAGCGTCATAGGCCAGTTTGCGCGGAACCATACGCAGCTGATCCTGGTCTTCCTTGGTTGAAGTGACTGTCGGATCCACCAGGAAAGCTTTTTTGCCGTTATCGGTACGCGCAGCCATCTGCAGCACACCGACACTTAATCCGAGAAAACGGTAAACCGGTGCCATCCAGCGGGCGTCACGGCGGGCAAGATAGTCATTGACCGTGATCAGATGAACACCTTTCCCGGTCAACGCATTAAGATAAACCGGGAGTGTTCCCACAAGGGTTTTCCCTTCACCGGTACGCATTTCGGCAATATTCCCCGCATGCAGAGCCATCCCGCCGATCATTTGGACGTCGTAATGACGCAAACCAAGCACCCGCTTAGAGGTTTCACGGACCACCGCAAAGGCTTCGGGAAGGATATCATCCAGAGTCTCACCCTTTGACAGGCGGTTTTTAAATTCAGTTGTTTTGGCAGCCAAAGCTTCATCACTCAGGCTTTCATATTGTTTTTCCAGTTTATTGATATCAGCGACGCGCCGGATATAGGCGTCAGATTGATTTTTTATCGGGTCCAATCCCAGGGCTTCTTTGAGTCTTTTAAACATTACAGCCTCTTATTCCTAATAATTTCCAATTTAATCATACCATTATATCAGCCGTTCATGATGATTCTTTTATTTATTTTATATTTCAGATAAATTTTTAGACTTCGATCACCCGCTGCCCCCGAAAACTTCATTTTCTGCTGCCGGTCTTCCGCGTGATAGTATTCATTTTTTCATAAGAAACAATCAGCATATTTATAAATTTATCAAAATTTCCGTTCTTTGTCAGATGTTACATGTAAAATATATTTTCTATATACAGAAAAAAAATTGTAATATATTGAGAGATTTTGTCAAGAGATGGAATAAAAGGAAACTTTCAGTCGATCTTCAATATATTAAAGAGACGGTCTCTGCGCAGAAGACCGTCTCTTTTGGGTACAGATAATAAGTGTTTTCCCAGAACTACTTACCGGCACCGCATTCCTTACGGATCACAACAGGCCAGACAGTCATTGAAAACAGAACCATAATGAAGCGGGCAACAAAATTTCCCCAGTGACCGCCGAGAGGTGCCACAACCATTGAAGGAGAAAACAAAGTCTTCCAGGCAAAAATGATCGCAAAACCGATCCAGGTCAATAACGGCAGATTCGCGGAACCCTGCGGAACTTCGTAGTGAATATAATGACGGTCAAAATAACTTCCGATCAGCAGCCCGGTAACAGCCCCGCAAGCCTTAAACATATCATTCATCATGACCTGCGGGTCAACAAGCAGCTTTCCATCTACATAATCCATGGGATAGGGTTTTTTCGTGACGTAGAGGATGAACACAGCTACTGAGAATAACCCTGCCAGTGTCAGCCCATCCTGTAATTTCTCCTTGCCGGATATTTTTTCCTGAACTTTTCCGACGATCCAAATCACCAGACAGGATTCAAGAAAACCGACCAAAACATCCTGCGGTGTATGGACGCCAAGAAAATTTCTGGATAAAGCGGTCAGAAAGAGCAGCACACCACAAAGGATGGCTAACCATTTTCTTTTGTTTTTCTGGGCTACGATTACTGTCCCGTAATTTGCCGTGGCAAGTACTGTGTGACCGCTCGGGAATGAATATCCGGTGGCAGCCACTTTGGAATCGCCTGCAGGTTCGATCAGATCTGAACGGATCCAGGGGCGGTATGCACAGACAGTCAGTTTTACAAGACCGTTCAATAAGTCAGCGCAGTAATTCGTGAAAAGAAAACGGTAACCCCATTTTTTGTTCACACTCCAGAAAATAATAAACGGCAAAAAGGGCAAAATATCCACAGCGACCTTAGAGAGCGCATTAAAGAACTCATCAAAGGCCCCGCCTGTAGAGACTCTGATCCCCTGTAAGAATAAAAGATATTTCAAATCAATTCCCATTTTTTTCCTCTTATAAAAAAATTTTTAAAGCATCCCGGTAAATAAATTTTTGCGGAGATGCCGGACTGCATAAAAAAAACAGAAAGATCTTTTTCATGCCGGATCATCTTATCTGACCAGAAAATTTCTCCATTAGTATACCAGTAATTCAATTATTGCCGGAAAAATATACATCTTTCAGGACTAACTGCTCCAAAAATAAAAGGATCCATTCCAAAAGTGACATGGGCGGCAATCAGCAGCTGAATGCTTATCTGAATCCGGTACTCTGCAGCCATACACAGTACTGATATTATTTACGGTCTGATTTTGACATGATAAGCCAAAAGATATTATAATAATTTACGAGAGAGAGACAAAAATAGAAATGCTCAAAACAAAAAGGCAGCTGAATAACAGGATCGCCTGGGATGCCATGCATCCGGATTTTGTATTTAAAAAACATCAGATGCAATAAAGCGGGCATGGCCGGATTTATTTCTTTGAACCCTGCAAGACCTGCAGACTTTTGTATCCGTACCTGCAATTCACCGGTTCGCCTTCCGGCCGGCATTTCTTATCATCACATTGCCTCCAAATAGTCTTATTACGCTGAAAACACATATGCCCAAAGTGTTTTTGATGAGTTTACATGTCAAATCTGCCTATGCTTTCGACATGTAAATATATGAAACCATAAGGAGAGTTTAATGCAGAAAAGCTCACATTCCCATAATATTATTTTCCTGTTTTGCATCATATTGCTTATTCTTTTGAGCATCCCGGCAGCGGCACAGGATACTAAAACAGTAAGCAATTCACCGGTCACCCATATTGACCTCGGTGTCACGGAACTCACATTGAACCCGGGAGAAAGCTATGCGTTTCAGATTACATATGAACCGGCTGATCCCGCCATCAGGACGCTGGTGTGGTATGTCACTGATGAACGAGTGATCCAGGTCGACCCGCTGACCGCGGCTGTTACGGCACTCGCGGAAGGGGAAGCACGTATTTTCGCACAGAGCATGGACGGTTTTTCCCATGCGGTCTGCACGGTAACAGTCGGCGCAGCTGCCGCGAAAGACGTCTCAGTTCCAAAGTCAGGTACGGATATTCTGGGCTTTTCCGCAAGAGACCTGAAAAAAGTCACTGCCGCCAGCCTTCGGGATTACCTCAGTTTTCTCGCGGATGCTCCGCTCGGTGAAGACGGGTTGAAAAATGTGACTCCGCGCTGGTTTGATGTGTTAGCAGCAGTCAGACCCGGAAAGGAAGCTGAACAAAGCAGACTCGCCCGCTCGCGGGGTGTCGAACAGTCTGACCCCCTGCCGGATCTGCATATTATCACACTGGCCGGACAGTTCGAAGCGATCCTCGCTTATATCAAAGACAATCCGGATCTCATCGAAGTCTACGAATACGGTCCTGTCTGGATCGGTGATCCTGTTTTAGATGTGTCTGACAGTGAAAACCGGCAAAAAGCCATAGGCCTGAAAGGTGAGGTAGAAGGACTGACTAATGTCAGCGCAGCGCATAATCTGGGACTGACCGGGAAAGGCCGTACGATCGCGGTTTTGGACACCGGTTTGGATTACCAGCACGAACAGTTCATGAAAAACGGAAAATCCAGGGTCCTGTATGAAGCCTGTTTTACGGGAAGCGGTTCAGGTAAAGAAAAGCAATATGCTCCTGTCTGCAAGGATGGATCGACCGGTGCAGGGGCTTCCGGCCCTTTCAATGCCATAGACCGCAGGGATTTTAATCATGGCGCACATGTTACGGGGATCGCTGCCGGCAGAGACGGGATCGCGCCGGATGCCTCGATCATTTCGGTTCAGATTTTTACCCAAACAGTCTGGAACTGTACAGGAGATGATCTGAAGAAATATTCATGCGGCGGTGATCACGCAAATCAATGCTGTTCGAGCACAGCTCTTTCATCAAGCCAGGCCCGGGCATATCAATATCTGCTCGATCTCACAAAAAAGGGTGTGAAGATCGATGCGGTAAACCTGAGTATCGGCGGAGATATCGGATATGCAGATGCCTGTGACCCATCTTTTTCTCAGAGAAAGAATGAATTTGATGCCCTTCGTGAGGCAGGGATCCTGCCGGTCGTTGCAGCAGGAAATGAAAGCCTAAACAATAAGCTTGTAGAGCCTGCATGTCTTTCAAATGCCTATGTTGTCGGCGGACTGATGGATGATGCGAGCGATGATCCAAGAATTCGGAATTCTTCCAACCATCACTGGAATGTAGCCATCACTGCTCCGGGGACAAATATTTATTCAGCTTATTTTTACCCAAATTCAAAAGAGTCTATGGGCTTAATGAGCGGGACTTCCATGGCCACCCCGATCGTCACAGGTGCGATTGCCATTGTCAGACAGCTTTATCCGGGAATTTCTCCACAGGATGCCGGACGTTTTTTGCAGGAAATTTCCACAAAGACAGTCCATGTCCGCTGGAACGGAGTTTCTTTTTCCTATAAAAAACCGATACTGACCTTTACAAACATTTTGAAAGGGTTCAGCATATCGGATGACAATATCACAGCATCCGGGCAGACAGTAAACGTTACGCTCGACAGGATCATGAAGACTTCCAAATATGCGGTCAAGGTCATCGATTTGGATACAAAACAGCCGGTGACCGTAAACCTCACGACAACCCAGTCTGAAGATGGGAATCATACCTATCTTAAGGTCGATGGGCAGGGCAACTTTACAGAAGGTCATGTGTACCGGCTGGAAATAACCCGTTACCTGCAGGTAAAAGACAAGGAAGAAAAAATAACATCACAGACTGTCAAATACTTCACTCCCTTCTCCACCGCGATAACCGTCAGTGCAGTCCCATATGATGCCAGGGTAAACCTGACCGCATTTCCGGGAACTACATACAAGGATAAAGGAATCCAATATATCGTAAGGGACGCGGAAACCAACGCTGCTGCGGTCCGTTTTAACGTGGATGATTCTTCAAAACTTCTGAATCTTACCGGGCTGGTGAATGGACGCCGGTATATTGCTGCGGCAAAACCGTTCCGTGTGGTCACGATCAACCGGAAGAACGTAACCCTTTGGGGTGAGGAATCAAAACCTGTGAGCTTTATTCCGCTGGGTGATCCGCTGTACAGCAAAGCATCCTGGGAGAAAAATGGAAATGTCACGATCTCATGTTCTGCCGATCCGGCAGCCAGCGGGATCCTGGTCCTTTACCGGGCAAAGGGCGGAGAGCTCAAAAAAGGATGTTCTTCGATCGCAGGCAGTTTTTCCTGTCTGATTCCAAAGCTTGACGTGAACGGGTCTTACCAGTTTTATGTTATGAAGTACAGGAATATCAAAGGGACAACCGGATACAGCGGCAGCGTAGTAATCAACCGGAATTTCCCGGAAACGAAGTTGGAAGCTCCGGGAAAGATACAGGTCTACACCGAACAGGGACAGACCACTGTCTATTCCTTATACAGCGAAAAGGACAACGGGATCAGCGTCCTGCGGCTCAACGGAAATACCTTTGAAAAGTTCTGTGAAGGAGCGGGAAATTCCTGTTCCGGCGCTCTCACCGGTGCTGACGCCCAGGGAATGTACTACATCATGCGGTACAGCGAATCAGGCGGTACAAAGTCCTGCACTCCGGGCATTTTCGCAAACAACGCATACAGCAAGTGAGACAGGAAGGGGAAAACAAAATGAAAACCATGAAACTGATGAATATTATGCTGGCTGTTTTGCTGTCCGCGATGCTGATCACCATGACCGTTTTTGCGGATGAAGAGATCATCCACGACAGTACGCTGAAAGTCCCTACCGAAAGCGGGGAAACGAATGTTACGGTACCATATGTTTACGTGACAGGGCCAAATGATCCGGGCGTGCTGATGAAAGCAGAGGATAATCAATCTGTATCAGCCACGATCGAAGGAAATATCGATGCTGTTTACGGCGGCGCCGATATAGAAGCAAGCGGCAACAGTCAGGCCACACTGAACGCCGGAGGGATCCGGGGCGGATTCGGTGTTCTGGCTTATATTGAGGGCGGGAAAGTCACCGGTACTGTAGATTCAATCACCGCTTCCGGGGACACAGGACTTGAAGCTGCTATTGGTAAATCCGGTTCTCTGCTTTTCACTGCCAATTCCATCTCATCCGATGTTAACGCTGTGACAGTGGAAACAGGCATAGATTTTTCAGATCACATCATTGATAATGAAATTATTGATGATCCTATAGATCCAGGTGATGGTGACTGGGATGTGATCCCCGAAAGCGATGAATCTGTTGAAACAGGGAATACAGGCGAAAGTGGTCCCTCCGGAAAAAATCTTCCTGTGAACGATCCGGAAACCCTTTCCCTGTCCTCAGGCAAAGCTCCTGTAAACAGCACCCTTTCAGGCTCAATGACAGCAAAGGCTGACGGTGGATCAGATGATATTGTGATCAGCTCAAAAAGCATTGACGCGGGCAGGACAGCCGCTGATATTCTGCTCAACGATGCCCGGAAAGTCTCCCTTACAGCGGACGAGATAATGTCTGAAGGCTCAGGCGTGATGATCGAGCTTACTGATAAAGGCGGTGATGTTACCCTCATGGCTCCATTTATTGACGTGAATGAGAAGGGGATCCTGATCCAGGCACCGAGCGGCAGTGTCACGGTTAAAAACGATAACTATCTCGGCGGAGAATCCGCCGCAGAAGTATACAACGACGGCAGCAGCGTCACTTTGGATGCCGGATTTATTTACAGCAGCTCCGGTTTATATGTTGAAAGCACATCCGGAACCACGGTCGGTAATACAGCAGATATCGCAGCCGATAATTACGGGATCTACGTCCGCACACACAGAGCCTCAGATGAGCAGCCGTTTGATCCGGATACGAATGCCGCGGAACAAAGCAGCACCGGCTGCTATAAAGATGATCCTTCTGTAAAGATCACTGTGGACGGCGACATATCGGATGACTTTGAATTTCCGGCCGAACCGGAAAGTGATTATGATCTTCCCGAAGCTGAGTCTGAGGAAAAAAGAATAGCCAAAGACGGAGAGACAGAAGAAGCAGAAGATGAAAGTGAATCATCCTCGACCGGCATTATTGTCGAAGCAGATACCTCCGGAACGGTTGAAATTGACGTTCTTGGTGAGGTATACATGGCTTACGGCAACGAGATTGATGCCAATAAAGATGCCGAAGTGACTGTTTCAATTCAGGATGGTATTACAACAACCTATGGGAACCGGCTCAGCGCCGATGATGCAATGATAAGCTTTTCTGTCGGAGAAAGTATCAATGCCGGCGGCAGGGCATTGGATACACTGGCATCCAATGACGGGGAGATCGAGATCACCATCACAAAGGATATCAACGTCGGGGATGTTGAAAATGACTATGAGGAAGTTTCCGCCGGAATTTTTGCCAATTCCATGGAAAACGGATCAACAAAGATCAATGTCAGGGGCGGGATCAGCGCTGTATCCGGGAATGATGACAAGACAGCTTATGGAATCTTTGCCGAAAATACCGGCGGAAAGATCAGTATCTCAACCGGAAACGATGTGATCGCGTCAGGGTCCTCATCTGTGGGTGCTGCGATTTTCAATGGTTCGGACAGCGGGTACAGTGAAACAGAGACCGACGAGGAAACGGATGAGATAATCACTACAGTCGAAATATCCGGGAACCTGAGCGGCAGGCTGACCGGATTGTACACGGACAGCACCGACCGGAGCAAGGCTGTTGTTTTTGCGGAAGGTACTGTTTCCGGCGGCAACACCGGTGTGGAAATCAGTGAGGAAACCACAGCCGAAAATCTGGATCTTACAGTCTGGGAGATCGTTTTGAAGAATGGCAAAGCGGTCAACGGCGGCAGCCATGCGGCAGAGATCGAAAACAATATTAAGTATCTGATCAAATACGCGCCAAATGACCTGGAAGGCCGTGTTAATGTATTTGATGAAAACGGCCAGCCGCTGCCTGAAACTCACGGATACCGGTACGCAAATATGGGACAGACGGTTTATTTCAAGGCTGTCGAGGGAGATATCGATGCCATTTATAACGGAATAAATCGAAGGATCCCTCTCCAGCGGGAAGATGACGGCAGTTTTTCCCTCCGTATAGACGCCGGCGGCGGTGTGTGGATCTCCTCCGTTCCTTCTCCGGAACCGGTGAACCCGCCCTCACATACAGACTTTTATCCTTTCCCGGAGTTGGACTGGCTTTATGACTGCGAGCTGCCGGGAACCGGTTTCCCGTCAAGTCATGTGACAGCACCGGCTGCCCGTCCGCAGGGATTGAGCTATGGCACCACCGGCCTGACACTGCGGATACCTGTGCTTGATGTCATCGAAAATATCGTGACAGTACCCCAGACTGACGGCATCTACCATGTTGAGTGGCTTGACAGCTCAGTCGGGCTCCTGGAACAAAGCAGTCTGCCGGGAGAAGGCATCGCGGTACTCACCGGGCATAATCATCTGAATACTACAAAGGCCGGCCCGTTCCTCTTTATCGGAAAGATGGAACAGGGAGACCGTATCATGATCACGGATGAAGAATATGCCATGAAAATCTACAGCGTCTACGGCAATCATAAAGTCACTGCCAATGGCTTTGCAGAAATTGCCGATGAGCTTCGCGAGAATTCACTGGTGCTGATGACATGCGAGGATGAGTCGATCGATGGCGGTTATCTCAACCGCAGGATCATCCTTGCAGAGCCGGTCGGATGAGGAAATATTTCGAAATCCGATTTCGGGTCATGATCAAATAATGTTGTGGCTGCCGTACATATCAAAAAGTACGGCAGTTTTTTATAGTAGGAATTATTAAAGGCATACCCCACCAAATGCAATAATAGTCTTTTGGGGACATACACAACTGACACTGTACGGTGACGATTTACAGGAATAATTCAGCATTCCGCATGGGATGATGTTATTGTAGGGACGTATGCAATCTGTCCCGTCAGGGACAGTTGTGAACGTCCCGATAATAAGTCAGCTTTTGCCCACGGAGTAACCTTTGGGTGAGGATTGTGAAAGGCTTACCTGTTGCATAAAGGATTGTATAGTTGGGAACGTATGCAATTTATCAAGCCGGCAGCACATTAGAGCAGGAAAATTTTTAATGTGAAAGTTTGCTGGAGAGTCAGACCCTGCTTAGGCGATGTTATTGTGGGGACGTACACATCTGACCCTTTACGGGTCAGGCTGCATACGTCCCCGTGACCCGTGTCCGGGTCACCGCTCCGGGTATCAGGCGCCGTGACTCCGATTGACGGTTCCGCGTGCCGGATAGCGTATGAGATGATCGGTTATCGCCCGTGCACTCGTAACGCGTCCCGAGGATCCCTGAAAGGACAGTTTAGGCGTTTTTATCCGCGCAGAATGAAAATCGTTTTGTTGAAATTAAAATTACCAAATTATCTGAAGTTATAGTGCATTCATGTCATACTCCTATTCTCTCGAGATATCTGTGGAAATCTCGAGATTTCTACAGATATCTATAGACTTCTCTAAGAGTATGACTAATTTTCAAAGGCATTTCAAAACGCGTATTGTTTGACGCTTACCGGGAAGCTGTGTTCGTGAGACGGGTCCAGACCCCTGCGGGTTCAGGCCCCGGGAGCGCCGTGGGTTGGGATGCGGGAATGGGAGAGTAAAATAAAAAAAGTGAAGTTGGCAATTTCTTACTCTCCCAGGAGGCCGCCCTCCAAGTACCATCAGCGGACACGCGCTTGACTGCCGGGTTCGGTATGTT
>CACYHU010000069.1 GCA_902774215.1 uncultured Chloroflexota bacterium | reverse complement strand
TTGCAGCGGACCCGCTCTGGGAAGTATGGATGATCAACCGCGGGAACCGCGGAGAGATCGTGCCGGAAAATGTTATCCAGTTCATCGGGGATATCAACGATGAGGAAACCGTCCTCAAAAATATCGGCGATACCGTTTTTGATGTAGTCTGCGAATTTATCGGCTACACACCCGACCAGGTGGAACGTGATTACCGTCTGTTCAAAGATCACACCCGCCAGTATATCTACATCAGCTCCGCTTCCGCCTATCATAAACCGGCTGCGGGCTATATCATCACTGAAGGAACCACACTTTCCAATCCTTACTGGGAATATTCCAGAAACAAGATCGCCTGCGAAGAATTTCTGATGAAAAAATACCGCGAAGAAGGCTTCCCTGTGACCATCGTCCGCCCCAGCCACACCTATGATGAACGCAGCATTCCGCTGGGCGTCCATGGAAAAAACGGCTCCTGGCAGGTGATCCGCCGCATGCTGGAAGGCAAACCGGTCATCATCCAGGGCGACGGCACCAGCCTGTGGCACCTGACCTTCAACGAGGATTTCGCTGTGGGGTTCACCGCGCTGATGGGCAGCCGGCATGCCATCGGGGAAGCTTTTCAGATCACAGGAGATGAAGTTCTGACCTGGAACCAAATCTATCAGACCATCGCCGATGCGCTCGGCGTGGAGCTCCACGCTTATCACGTCTCCAGCGAATATCTGGCCGCTGTCGGAGAAAAATACGGTTACGACTTTGAAGGCAGCCTGGTCGGGGACAAAGCGGTCTCCGTTGTGTTTGACAACAGCAAGCTCAAACGTCTCGCCAACACCATGTGCACGACCGTCCCCTTCCACCGGGGAGTCCGCATCGCGCTCGATTACATTCTGTCACATCCGGAGGAATGTCAGCGTCCCGACCCGGAATTTGACGAATGGTGCGACCGCGTGATCGCCGCCCTCGAGCAGTCAAAGAAATTGGTATAATCAGAGTCAGAAGCCGGAAGTCAGTAATTAAGAGCAGCTGACCACCGACCACCGATCACTGACCACTTAAACAATAAGGAAAACATATGGCAGATATTCAGGGAAAAAACGTACTCATCACAGGCGGAGCCGGATTCATTGGTTCGCATCTGACAGACACGCTGCTCGCAGCAGGAGCGGAAAAAGTAATCATCGTTGACAACTTCTTTCTCGGCAAAGAGCGCAACATCGCTGAAGCCAAAGCAAACTACCCGGGCCGTGTGATCGTTTACCGTGACGATGCACGGGATCTGGGCACCATGAAAGCGGTGATGAAGAAGGAAGATGTAGAAGTCGTCTTCAACCTTGCGACTATTGCCCTCAATTACTCATTTTTCAATCCCTTCACCGCTTACAAGGTCAATGTGGATATCGCTGAGACCCTGATGCACCTTATGGAGGACGGTATTTTTAAAACCCTGATCCATTCCTCTTCCTCCGAAGCCTACGGCACCGCGGAATATTCACCGATGGACGAAGAGCATCCCATGCACCCCACCACGCCCTATGCCGCGGGGAAGGCGGCAGCCGATCTGATGATCATGTCCTTCTATAACGTCTGGCATTACGATATTTCCATCATCCGCCCGTTCAATAACTACGGACCGCGTCAGAACGACCTGGCACTGGCTGCCATCATCCCGCTGACCGCCCGCCGCATCCTTCACGGCGAAAAACCGGTTCTCGAAGGCACCGGTCTCCAGACCCGCGATTTCATCAATGTGCATGATACGGCTCGGGCATTTAAACTGGCATACGAAAATGAAAGATCCCGCGGCCACATCGTGAATCTCGGTTCCGGCAGGGAAATATCAATGAAAGCCGTAGTGGAAGAGATATGCGCCTATTTTGACTATAAAGGCGAGATCGAGTACCATCCCGCCCGTCCCGCGGATGTTCAGCGCCTCTGTGCTGACGCCAGACTGGCTAAAGAGCTCCTGGGCTTCGAGCCTCAGGTAAACTTCAAAGACGGTCTGAAAGAAACGCTGGACTGGTACAGGGTCAATCAGCAATAACGCAGACATTTCTTCCCGCATCCTCATTTGCCTCATAAAGCGCAATATTTGATACACTGCAGTTTCAGATATTGCGCTTTATTATGTTAGAATCATATATGGATTCATACAGAAAATAACCGATCACCGGACAAACAGGCATGAGATCAGCCATGCAGCAAGGATGTGAAAATTGAAACTCTTTGAATCGAAAAAAAAGGATACCTACACCATTATCGTAGGCTGCGGAAGGCTGGGAGCGAACCTCGCGAACACCATTTCCGATGAAGGCGAAAATGTCTTGATCATGGATGAAAATAAATACAGCTTTCGCCGGCTGTCACCCAATTTCGGCGGTTTATCCATAGTCGGCAGCGGAACGGATTTAGACAAGCTCCGCGAGGCACAGATCGAAAAAGCCACCGCCGTTATCGCGGTTACCAATGATGACAACGCCAATATCATGATTGCCCAGATCGCGAGAGAAATGTTCAATGTGGAGCACGTGATCGCAAGATTGTATGATCCCGAATGTGAAATTGTTTATCAGGAATTGGGCATCAACACCATCTGTCCCGCTGTTCTCTCAGCGAAAGAGATCGACAAGCTGCTGGCCGGTTTCCCGGCAAAGGAGGTGCTGGCATGAACGGAAAAAAAGATCAAAAGATTTTACTGATCGGCGGCCGCAGCAAAGCCAAAGCCATGGCTCTTTCCCTGCTGGAACAGGGCTACCAGGTCATCACGATAAATAAAAACTATGATGACTGCCTGAAACTGGCCGAAATTAAAGGGCTCCATGTTATTCACGGCGACGGGACAAAACCGGATTCCCTGGAAGAAGCCGGTGCCGAAGATTGTGACATCGCCATTGCCCTCACCAGCAAAGACGCGGATAATCTGGTCGCCTGCCAGCTCTGTAAGAAAAAATATGATATCCGCAAAACCGTGTCGCTTGTCGGTGATCCCGGCAAGATGGAGTTCTTTTACCATATGGGAGTGGACAGTGTGGTTTGTGCTGTTTCCGCGGTAACAGGGATCATTCAGCAGCAGGCATTCATTGACGAGATGACCAGCATCATCCCGGTCGGCAAGGGATTGGTGCAGATCATCGAAGTCCGCATACAGGAAGAGTCCCCGGCTGCCGGAAAAAAACTCATGGAGATCACCCTGCCGAAGGAAGGGATCGTCGGATGTGTACTCCGCGGTGATTCAACCCTGATCCCGAGAGGTGATACCCGTATCCTCGCCGGTGATACACTTGTCGTCATCACGATCAGCGGCCATGAGCTGAATATTATTCAGGCACTGACAGGCAGGTAATAAAATATGAAAAAATACTGGTCAGACAGTTCCAATATCGGAAAACTGTCTGTTTTGATCGGGTTATTCGTGGCTGCGCCTCTGATCGTCCTGCCATGGTATCCGAAAGAAACAGAATTCGCGGCTTCATTCCTGATCCCGGGTATTGTTTCCGTGGTTTTCGGGCTGCTTATATGTATATTCGGGAAACGGGATGCGGAAGCATCATCGAGCTGGCGTTCACAGATGGGCCGGTCCAGTCTGACGGTGCTTTTTGCGTGGGCCTGGGGACCGCTGATCGGCGCGGTTCCCTTTATCCTCGGGAAACAGCTCCCGACCCTGCAGGCGCTTTTTGAAGCGGTCAGCGGCTGGACAACCACCGGCCTGTCCGTTATGGATATTACCGATGTTCCCCAGATTTATCTGTTTCACCGCAGTTTTATGCAATATTGCGGCGGGCTTGGCTTTATCCTGATGATGATCATCTTTATTTCCAACAGGCAATCCATGAACCTGTATAATGCCGAAGGGCATCCGGACAAGATCATGCCGAACATCCGGAAAACCGCTCTCGCGATATTCTGGATCTATAACGGCTGCCTTATCATAGGCAGCATAGCCTACCGCATAGCAGGCATGTCATGGTTTGACAGCATCTGTCACTGCATGTGCTCGCTGTCTACCGGCGGGTTCTCGACAAAACTGATGAGCATCGGTGAATTTGATTCCCCTGCCATCGAAATTATCACCATCATCCTGATGCTGATCGGGACCACCAACTTTGTGGCATTGCTTCTCCTGGCAAAGAGAAAGTTCCGGTCCTTCTTCAAGATCAGTGATGTGAAATTTCTGCTCTTAATGCTGGCAATATTTATTCCGCCGGTAGCGCTGTCCCTTTCGCATGAGATGGGGCTCAGCATTGCCGATGGTTTCCGGTATTCAGTGTTTGCGGTCGTATCCTCCCTGTCAACCGCCGGTATCAGCACCATGAACTACGCGGATTGCCCGCAATTCGTCATCGGTGTTATGACCCTGATGATGATAATCGGCGGGGAGATCGGGTCCACATCCGGCGGTATAAAGCTCTCCCGCATCTATATTATGCTGCGCCATTGCGGGATTGAGATCCGCAGGAAACTCAACCCGGACAGCTATGTGGAATCACCGCATTATGTAAAACCATCCGGGAAAACACCGATCGACCGCGAACTTACTGATGACACAGCCGGTTATATAACAGCTTATATGGTCATCTACATAGTCGGTACACTGCTGATGACCGTGACAGCGGGCTGTACATTGACAGAAGCCATGTTCGACTTTGCCTCCTGTCTCAGCACCGTGGGATTTACGCTCGGGGTAACCGGTCCGGCGACAAATGCACCCACCATGATCGTTGAAATGATCGGGATGATTTTAGGACGTCTGGAAATATTCATTGTGATCATTGGCTTCACATTCGGATTCGGAATGCTGAAAAGCCTTATCCGTAAAAAAAACCGCGGCTGACGCCCGCTCCGCGTCTGCTGCGCAGCAGCATAAACGCCGGAGGGCAATTTCCTGTTTGATTGGTATACCTTTTTATTTCGGCTTATTCGTCGAAAGAATAACTGTCAGGTCTAAGTTGTTAATAGAAAAGGTAACCGCCGCATTTTGCGGGTGAGTCAAAAAAAGAGCCTGATAACACAGCGGGGGTATGGGAGCCGCAGGCCCCCGGAAATCAGGCGCGGGCTGCGGCTTTCGCAAACACACGATCTTTCGATCCCGCGCCTTGCGAAGCATGTCCTCCGGAATGCAAAGTGAGCTCTTTTAGGAGGAAGTAATTATATGAAGATCACGGAAGGCTATATTCCCTTTATGGGATTTCAGACTTATTACCGCATCGTGGGTGAAGAAAATCCGGAAAAGCCGCCTCTGGTTCTGCTGCACGGCGGACCCGGTTCCACACATAATTATTTTGAAGTGCTTGACTTCCTCGCCGAAGAAGACTGCCGCCAGCTCATCATGTATGATCAGATCGGCTGCGGGAACTCCTACCTGGACGGACATCCGGAGCTCTGGACACGGGAAACCTGGGTCCGGGAGCTTATAACACTGCGTGAAGCATTGAACCTTAAAGAAATTCACCTGCTCGGACAGTCCTGGGGCGGGATGCTTGCGCTGGAATATGTCTGCAATTATCCCCATGAAGGGATAAAAAGCCTCATCCTTTCCTCGACCCTGCCATCCAGTCAGCTGTGGGGTCAGGAGCAGGCGCGGATGATCAGAGAACTCCCGGCAGAAATGCAGGCTGCCATCCAAAGAGCGGCGGAAACCGGAGATTACGACGCGGAAGACGTAAAAGCCGCTGAAGCGGAATATATGCTGCGTCATGCCGGCGGACCCTATGGCGAAGGTGATCCGGAATGCCTGACCAGGGAAAAACGCTCCGGCCGCGAAGCTTATACAGTGGGCTGGGGACCGAATGAATTCACCTCGCTCGGAACCTTAAAAGATTATGACGTTACGGACAGGCTCTGCACCATCAAAGAACCCGCGCTGATCATCAGCGGCGGCAATGATCTCTGCACGCCTTACATCGCCAAAACCATGTACGATAACATACCCGGTTCCCGCTGGGAGCTTTTCCGCACCTGCCGCCACACCTGCTATGTGGAAGACCTTCCCCGTTATTCCGCCCTGCTCAAAACCTGGCTGAACACCCATTAACAGATTTCACCACCGGGGGACGCGTTACGCGTGCACGAGCGGGCCCCAATCGTCTCAGGCACCCTTCATCCCGCGGAACCGGGGGACTGAACCGCTTGCGGGTCTGTCCCCCTTTTCCACGGCTTCGTGCCACAGAAGACAGGGCTCCGCTGTGAAACAACAGTCCTCCGCGGAACTGGTGGGGACAGTCCCATAAAGGGACAGTCCCCGCTGGTGAAGCCGCCGCGCTCCGCTACGCGGAAGAGCATCAGTCGTAAATCGGGGCGTCGGGGGCAGCGGGTGACCGAAGGTCAGCCCGCGCCCCCGACTAAAAAATCTGGCGCGGGAAAGTTCATCGGCCCCCGGATTACATCCGCTCCGCGCCTGCTGCGCAGCAGCATATACGCCGGCGGGCAATTTCATCTTAATCTCCAAACGAAATAATTGCAAACCTTCCACAATCATCAAAGTTTCATCTAAGGTTGAAGCGATAAGATTATTTTAAAGGAATGAATAATACCTTGTTTATGGAGGTTTGTATTTTTATGGAAATTCACTATCGGCACGAATGGAAACACGAGATCAGCTATGCGGACCTTCTGTCCATTCGGGCACGGCTCCGGGCTGTTGCGCAGCCGGATGCCCATGCCATCGGAGGAAAATATTTGATCCGCAGCCTTTACTTCGATAACTTAAACGACAAAGCGCTACGTGAAAAAATCGACGGGGTCAACATGCGGGAAAAATTCCGCATCCGTTACTACAACGGAGACCCCTCAAAGATCATCCATCTCGAAAAAAAGAGCAAACGAAACGGACTCGGCACCAAATATTCCGCCCCGCTCAGCATGGCGGAAGCCCGATCCATCGTGACAGGAAACATTGACTGGATGCTGGAATCCCCCCACCCGCTTATTCAGGAACTCTACTGCAAAATGCGGTATCAGGGCATTGCACCGAAAACCATCGTCGACTACACCCGTGAGCCCTTCATCTACGCTCCGGGCAACGTCCGTGTAACCTTTGATTATGACATCCGCACCGGACTGGGCTGTACGGATTTTCTGGATCCGAATTGTGTGACCGTTCCGGCGGGCGATGCCCCGATCATCCTCGAAGTAAAGTGGGATGCGTTTCTGCCTTCCATCATCCGGGATTGTGTTCAAACACCCGGCCGGCGTTCTGAAGCTTTTTCGAAATACGCGCAATGCCGGATATACGGGTAACAGGAATTATTTTATAAATATAAGGAGTAATTATGTCTTTTCAGGATATTTTCAAATCAAGTTTTTTGGATAACGTCGCTGCAGTCAGCGTATTGGATATGGTACTGGCAATGGCACTGGCCTTTTGCCTCGGTATGTTCATCTTTCTCATTTACAAAAAGACCTACGCAGGCGTAATGTATTCATCATCCTTCGGTGTCACACTGGTCGCGCTGACCATGATCACCACCCTCGTGATCCTCGCGGTGACATCCAATGTCGTGCTTTCCCTCGGTATGGTCGGTGCGCTTTCGATCGTGCGCTTCCGCACCGCGATCAAGGAACCGCTGGATATCGCCTTTCTCTTCTGGGCCATCGCTGTCGGTATCGTACTGGCAGCTGGCATGATCCCGCTGGCAGTCTTCGGTTCTGTCATCATCGGCATCATCCTGTTGGTTTTCGCCAACCGCAAAGACAGTTCCAATCCGTATATCATCGTTTTGAACTGCAATGATCACAACAGCGAAACCGCTGCCCTCGCATATCTGCAGTCCAACACGAAAAAATGCACCGTCAAGTCCAAGACAGCCCGTCAGGGGAATGTCGAGCTCAGCATGGAAGTCCGTCTCAAGGATGACAACACTGATTTCATCAACACGCTCTCCGGCATCAGCGGCATTCAGAGCGCGGTACTGGTCTCCTACAACGGCGACTACATGGGATAAAAGGAGCCTGACGTGTCTACCGATAAACATATCGACCGCATCTGCATCATCATCACGGTTTTCGCCATACTGACTACCGTACTCTTCATGAATGGTGAGAGGCTCGGTATTGAACGGATCGTCGATGCGGACGCGGAAAAATATTCCGACCTGGATCAATTCACCGCCAACGATCAGGACGGCGAATGGGATACCGCCGGGGCCACGGTCATCACACTCAGCGGAGAGAGCGCCGCGGTCTCAGGGAACGGTGCTTACGCGGTCAATGGCTCTGTTGTCATCACAAATGCCGGCAGGTACGTGGTCTCCGGAACCCTGACAGACGGGAACATCAGCATAGATGCATATATCTCTTCCAAGGTTTGGCTGCTGTTGGATGGGGTGGATATCACCTCATCCGACAACGCCGCCATTCGGGTGGAGGAGGCGGACAAAGTTTTCCTGACGCTCGCTGAAAGCAGTGAGAACTTCCTCAGCTGCGGCGCGGAATTCAGTGAAACCGCCGCTGCGGACGGCACCGGAGGCGCAATATTCGCACATGACGACCTGACGATCAATGGCTCCGGTACCCTGACGATCGTCAGCAATTACAAACACGGTATCGATGCAAACGATGACCTGATCATCACCGGCGGGACGATCAATATCACCGCACCGGGAGACGGGCTGCATGTCAACGACAGCCTGCGGATCATGAACGCGGATATCACAGTCAATGCCGAAGATGACGGTCTGGCTGTTGCCGGGGAAAACGGCCGGCTCCACATAGATTCCGGCACCTTCAGCATTACATCCGGAGATGACGCCATCCACACAGCCGGAGATATCACCATCAACGGCGGGAGCTTCACGATCTCCGCGGGTGATGACGGGATCCATTCCGATACAAATGTCCTTATCAATGACGGAACGATCCTCATCAGCGAGTGTTATGAAGGCATTGAAGCCTTAACGATCGAAATCACCGGCGGCGACACAACCATCTATCCGGGTGACGATGGCCTGAATGCCAACGGCGGATCGGATGCCTTTGGTATGGAGGGCGGCATGGGTCCCGGCGGCCGGGCGCAGACATCCGAAACCCTCACCCCGGCACCGGCTGAGCAGACAGAAGAAGACGAACCGACCTGGGTGCGCATCAGCGGCGGGAATCTCACGATCATCAATGAAGACGGCCGCGATGCTGACGGGATCGACTCCAACGGGGATGTTATCATCACAGGCGGCACGATCCGTGTCAGCCTGCCGGGCGGCGGATCCAACAATGCGATAGACTTCGGCTCGGAGTCCGGAGGAAAAGCCTTCATCAGCGGCGGGTATCTGGCTGCCGCGGGCGGTGCCCAGATGCTCGAAAACTTCGATGAAAGCTCCGAACAGCCTGTCATCATGTACAACCTCACGGAAACCGTGCAGGGAGGAACCACAGTACGGCTGCTGGACGCAGAAGGGAACGAGATACTGAATTATGCGCCTCCGGTGAGCTTCAATTCCATCTTCCTCAGCTGTCCGGAAATGAAAGTCGGGGAAAGCTATACCGTTATTATCGGCGAAACGGAAGAGAAACTGACGCTGGATTCGGATGCTGTCACGCTTGGCAGTGCCGGCATGGGCGCAATGGGAGGCGGGTTCTTCCGCGGCGGCAGAGACAGAAACCAAAATCGGGGTACAGCTGCAGTCACGGCAGAGGGCAGCACCGCTGAGAGTACCGCCGAACCCGGTCAGATGCCCCCGGATGGCGGAATGCGCGGCGGTCCCGGCGGGATGATGCCGCCGGACGGCCAGATGCAGGGCGGCCCCGGCGGGATGATGCCCCCGGATGGCCAGATGCCGGCATTCGACGGCACAATTGCGCCGGGAGCCGACGGGATGCCCGGCGGAGAAAACCGGATGGGAGGCGGAGGAAACAGACCTTTCGGTCCGGGCTTTGAACAGCAGCAGGCTGCTGTAGAGGAAGAAGAAACAGCTCTTCCCGCCGCGTCCAAATCACTCTCCGAATTCAGCACCGAAACCTGGATCCTGCTCGGAACATCCTTCCTCGCCATCCTCGCAGCCATCCTCTTCGCCCTGAAATTCAAACGGTACTAAAGTCAGTGGTCGGTTGTCAGTGGTCAGTGGTCGGTGGTCGGTGGTCAGATGCCCGTGCACGCGGAAGTTATTTTATGTGACGGAAAACCGGGGGACTGGTCCGCTTGCGGGCCTGGACCCCTTTTCATGAGCGCCGTGGGTTGGGATGCGGGGCCGGTGGTTACCTGATGCTGAGCACGCGCTGGTGCTGTCCCCCGGGAAGCTGAGTTCGGGTGACGGGTCCAGTCCCCTTCGGGTCCAGGCCCCGGGAACTGACCACTGACCACTGACCACCGACCACCGGGAACCGGCAGCCGGCAGCTGTCATTACCGATCCCTCTCTTATTCTCCCATCAGCCTCGCCGAAACAATGCGCCGCGACGCGTACCCGCCTTCGGGACGCTCATCCTCGCAGGTCAGCAGCGTCAGCGTATTCTCATACATCACCGCCGCCTCTTCCAGCGCCTTCACATCATGCGAACCGATCTTCTGATTCCCGTAAACCTCATACGTCATCAGCCTTCCGCCCCTGTCGCGGACAAAGAAATGATCCCCGCTCTTCAGCTGCAGGATAGCGGCAAACGGTCCGTATTCCTCCGCGTTCAGCGTGTTATGTCCCGCGATCACGGAGACACCTTCACCCGGCAGTGCACTGCCTTCCAGCAGTCCGGCGTCCATGCCCAGACCTTCCACCGCATAACCTTCCTCCGTCACAGGAACACTTACGATCTCACTGACGACATTCAGGCCCGGGATCTGCAGCTCCATTTTCACCGGCTTGTAGCTCACCGAAAGCGGCCTCACCGCTCCCTTCGCAGCGGTGATCCCCGTCAGCGGCAGCTCACCCTCCAGCAGGAAGAAATCCATCCCTTTCGGTCCCGGTCCGGGTTCCGGCGGAACAGCCCTTTCAAAGACCGCCTGAAGATCCGCCTCGCCGTTCCCGATAATGAAAGTCTTATCATCAACGACGGTCACAGCACCAGTAATGAACCGCCATTCCCTGAAGCGGTATCCGACATTCGGTTTCGCTGTCAGCGTCGGAACTCCGTCAGGAGCCTGAACGATCGAAGCACTGCCGTTTTCACCGGCTTTTACGTTTACCTTCACCTGACAGGTTTCACCGGATTTCTCAAAAACTGCCAGAATAAACACATCTTCCGTCCCGATAGTGAATTTGTTATCCGATCCGATAACAATATCACCGGCCAGAACCTTCCATCCCTTGAACTCATTGCCTGGATTTGGTTCCGCGGTCAGTTCCACCGGCTTCCCGGTCGGTCCAACAACGATGATTTTCGGTTCATCACCCTCTTTAGGAACGCTTTTCTGTACAACCGCGGAAACTCTTCCGTCTCCGACCGCGGCCACGGTTATAGTGATCAGTTCTGTTACGGTGACCGTAATGCGTTCCGGAGCAGTGTCATTATGGTCAGCGTCACCCTTAACCTTGTACCATACATAATAGGTACCCGGAAGGCCGGCTGTCGGGATGGCTGGCGTGAAATTCTCCACTGAAGGAGCATTATCCGGATCGTCCCCGATGGCATAATAAAACGTCCCGCCGCTTGCCTCTCCATCCGGATTCAGGAGCGGTTTTTCCGTTTTGTCATAGATACGGTCATTAGCCGTCGGCGGTTTTATAACGGAAGATGGTACTTTATTGATCTTTACGGTCGCTGATCCGGTGACAGGATCGTAATTTTTGGCTGTCACCTGATAGTAGACGATAAGCGGGCTGTCACCGGCACTCGTGATTTCCGGGCTGGTGCTCTCCGTATATTCTCCTTCGACGGTACCATACATAACAACATAATCCGAAGGCCCTGTCACAATAACCTTAATACCGTGAGGTTCTCCGTCATAGGGTACTTCCACATCATCAGCTCTGACAGCCATTCCCGCGTTGGTGATCGTGAATGTACCGGTTTGATAGCTGACAGTATAATTGCCCTGCTCTGCATCGCCGCTTGTTGTAATGGTGTAATCGCGAACATCTTGTCCGGGTTCACGGGAGATTTCCACGGTCAGGACAGATTTATCATCCCCGCTTGCCAGCCCTTCAACTGACCAGGTCAGCGTCGGGTCATCAGTTCCGTAAACCTTGCTTTTGTTGTCCGCCTTGACTATAACTGCTTTCGGTGTGATGCGGAATGTACCGTTCACCAGGGTCACGGCATAATTCGGATTTGCTCCTTCCTCTGTAGTGACCGTGATTGCATAAGTTCCGACGTCCTGTCCGGGGTCTCGTCTCAGAATATAGATCAGTCCGGCACCCTTTTCCGGTTTTCCCGTTATCGTCGCTGTCGGATTCGGATCAGTACTCGAATCTTTATCATAGACCTTTGTCTTGTCATCCGCTGTGATCGTGACCGCAGCCGGCGTGATGCTGAAGGTACCTTTTTCGATTTTTATTTCATAATTCTTGTTTGTCGCACCTGTAGCAACGATATTAATTTCATAATTATTGACATTCTGATCATGGTGACAATACAAACCATAATCAACCTTAACACCCTTTTCCGGTATGCCTGCCACTGTCGCTGTCAGCGCCGGATCGGTACTCGGATCATTGTCATAAGTCTTTGTTTTGTTATCCGCTTTGATCGTGATCGGCGCTTTCGTAATGCTGAAGATTCCGTCTTCATCCGTTATCTCGTAGTTCGGATTCGATGATTCAGCCCAGGTTATGTAGATCAAATAATCCTTTGCGTCCTGACCAGGTACCCGGTGCAGGTTGTATACCGGGGCCACACCATTCGCAGGCTTTGCGACTGTCGCTGTCAGTACCGGATCAGTACTCAAATCATTGTCGTAAATCTTTGTTTTGTTATCCGCTTTGATCGTGACTGCTGCCTTTGTGATGCTGAAGGTTCCTTTTTCTACTGTCACAGTATAATTCGGGTTCGATTCTGCCTCAGCGGTGACTGAGATTTCATATTTTCCGACAGTTTGACCCTCTGCACGGCTCAGTCTGTACACCGGGGGAACACCTTTTGCCGGTATCCCCGTCATTGTCACGGTCAGATTCGGATCGGTACTCGAATCGTTATCATAGACCTTTGTCTTGTTTTCTGCTTTGATCGTGATTGCAGCCTTTGTGATCTTGAAGGTACCGTTATTCACTGTCACGGTATAGTTCGGGTTCGAACCTGCGGTGACTGTGATCTCATAGTCCCTGGCCTCCTGTCCGCTTACACGGCTCAGGCTGTACACCGGGGCAGTACCTTTTTCCGGTTTTCCCGTCACTGTCGCGGTCAGTTCCGGATCAGTAGTCTCGTCGTTGTCATAGACTTTTGTCATGTTATCCGCTGTTATCGTGATCGGGGCCGGATTGATCGTCACAGTGGCGTGACCGGTGATCGGCTCATGGTTATCAGATTTCACCTGATAATATACCGTAAGCGGGATTTCGCTGACATTTGTGATCGTCGGGCTGGTATCCTTATCATAAGTTCCTTCTGTTGTGCCGTATTTTATTTCAGGGTTTACCAGCCCCGGCGTGAGGACCTCGATACCATACGCGTTCCCATCGTAGGTTTTTACCACATTCTTCGCTCCAATAGCTGACCATGTTCCGCCCATAGAATTATATTGATAGGTTGAAGGAGCGAGAAGCGTCGGTCCCGGCAGATCATCTCCGATATTCGGCGGGCTGGGAATAGCCGGGTCTGCCGCTTTCACATAAAACCATGTTTCGCCGCGCGTAGGTAAATTATAGAAAATATCCTTTTTAATAGAGTTTTCTCCCAGCGTCAGGGTCGTCAGTGAATTACAGCCGCTGAATACCAGCGGGGAATATTTGTCGAGATTGGATGTGTTCCAGCCGCTGATATCCAGTTCCTTCAGCGAAGTGCAGTCTTTAAACATATCCACCATCGTCTTAACACCGGAGGTATTCCATCTGCCCAGGTCAAGAATTTCCAATGAACTGCATCCCTGGAACATGTTACTCGTAGAGGTTAATGCTGAAGTATTCCAGTTACTGATATTAAAATCTGCCAGCGTTTCGTCTGTCATGCTTTCGCAGCCTGAGAACATGAAAGCCATATTTTTGACATGGGATGTATCCCAATCCGTACCCTCGCCAAGGATGATATTTTTGAAATTTTTGCATCCATCGAACATCGCTTCCATGTCCACAACATTGGAAATATCCCAGCCGCTCAGATCTAAAGTTTCCAGATTTGTACAATCCGCAAACATATGTGGTGTAAGTATCAAAGATTCGATATCCCATCCGCTGAGATCAAGCGTTGTCAGGGATGTACATCCTTTAAATGTTTCAAACATGCTGGTAATATCGGAAACATCCATATCGTGCGCATCAAGAATTTCCAGATTTTCACATCCCTTGAATGCACCGGACATAAGGTATTCACCTGTACTGCTATCGCTAACAGGAATGAATTTTGAAATATGCATCTCTTCCACATATTTGAAATCTCTAAATGCATATTGCATATGAATTTGTATTGGCTCGTCGATATAGACCTTCGTAATATTTGAATCACCTTTGAATAATTCACCGCAGTCACGATTCCAAAGCTGTGGTCCATCACCTCTGTTATTAGTGAAACTTATGCTATTGTCATCTATTTTTGTCCACCGTATGTTTTTACCCGCACACGTTCCGGTTTCAGAGCCCGTATTGGGAAATTGATAGCTGATGGTCATCATCTTCTCCGGTTCGTCTTCATTCGGATGTGTTACTGCCGGAGAACCGTTTACTGTTGCTGTTGTACTTTCGGTAAAGCAGTAATTACTGTTTTTCGGAGTTACCGTAACTGTCGCGGTATAGTCTGTTTTGAAAGCCGCTTTCCCCTCAGTATCACCGGACGGATCCCATGTGACTTTACCGCCATCACTTAAAGTGATATTGGCTGTTGAAGAAGATGCTGTTGTATCCAGCACAATATTTCCCTGAGGCGCGTCAATTTGTATCGCCACGGAAGGAATCTCCGCCGGTGTGATGGTTGCTTTCAGGCTGCTCCATTCCGAAGGTAAGGATGTAATGATATAATTTTGCGCTTTTGTACCTGTAAGCTGGTAGCTGTCAGGATTGATGGTAACATCCCATGTGCCGACATTGGCCTCGGAATAAGTTCCTGTGAGAGACAGGCCCAGTTCATCACCATCTAATTTTCCCTCAAATGTTACACCGCTTGTGTCAAACGAGGCATCCGTTGTACCATCATAAGTTTTATCCGCATTGAGCGTACCGCTAAGCGTGACCGATTTCGGTCCGACCGTGACAGATACGATGTTGCTGACAGCCGTGGTTCCGGTTGAAGAAGTCACAACGCAGTAATAATATTTTGCAGGGCTCACGGACTCTCCGGAAGGATAGGTATATGTCGGATCCGTGGCATTTTCTACAGGTGCGGCGCCTTCCGTGCTTTCCGTCGTGTTGGAATACCATTGATAGCTGAGTGTACTGCTATCTGAAATTGTTGCTTCGACCCTGAGTGAGCCGGAGGAATAACCGTAAGTCAGCGTCAGATCCTCCGGTTGAGTGGTGATCTCAGGAGTAGCCACTTGAATCTCAGTGGTCCATTTTCCCGGCATTGTTTCAGGATCAAATTCTGTGAAAAGTTTATGATTTCCCAGTATCATTTCCGGTTGATCTGTTTTTTGCCATTCTGCATCGTAAACTTTCGAGGGCAATGTTGAGAAAATATTATTATTTACATTTATAGTATTTTCTCCAAGCGTCAGAGTCTTTAATTTATTGCAATCTAAAAAAGTAGAAACCGGGTTAACAGCAGAAGAAGTATCCCAACCGCTGAGATTCAGTTCTTCCAAGTTAGTACAGTCCCTGAACATATAATCCATATATTTTATTGAAGAAACATTCCAGCCACTTAAATCAAGCACCCTCAATTTAGAACAGTTTCTAAAATAATTATTAAACTGATTTGAACTAGTTATTAGAGCGTTAGCTATTATCACATTTTGAAGGTGCATTTCCTCCACATATATGAAATCACGAAAAGTAGCACTACTGTTAATTTCAATTACACTATCGAACCATACATATTTTATAGAAGATTTATTTTTAAATAAATTACCGCATGCATCTTTATTCCAGGTTGCAGTTTTGCTTTCATTTGTTCGCCTGAATCTTATCGTATCACTGTCTTCCCTCGTTTTTGTAATCGTATATGTTATGTTAGTTCCGCAGGTTGTCTGTGCAAAAGCATGGCTGCAGATCAATAAAAATAAGATCGTACAAATGGGGAATAATTTACAGAAACGTTTCATGATCACCTCTATATCTCAGCCGGCTGAAATATTAACCGCCGAAACATGATGATGGGAAAAATCTCCTGCATAATGCAGGTACGATTAGAAAACAGCCGCAATGATCCTCTTCGGCTGTGCTGTTGTTTTTGCATGTTGTCAAAAATGGAATAATTTCGTGAAGAGAGCTGACAGGAAAACCCGAATTTTTCCCGATATTCATCCGGGAATGTCCTGTATAACTTTTGTCTGCCCCCGCTTTGTTAAATACCAAAGCAGGAAATAAAAATTCAGCGTCCATCTTCTCTCTCTCCTGACACCTGAATTAGTATAATTTTACTCAAATAAAATATGTGCAATATTCATGCCAAAATCAAATCCTGTTCTGCGCCCGGGACGCTCTCCGGGGGACGCGTTACCCGGGGTCAGTCCCCGCAGCGCAGCAAATCCCCGATCATCCCAAGCGCCATCCGGCACGCGGAACCGTCAACCGGGGTCACGGCGCCCGATCGAAGGAGCAAAACCGTCAAACCGCTGTGCTCCGGGGGACTGGACCGCTTGCAGGCCTGGACCCCTTTTCCACGTCTTCGTGCCGCAGAAGACGGGCTCCGCTGTGAAGCGGACAGTCCTCCGCGGGTACAGGCACCAATTCGAAATTCGGAATTCTGAATTGTCACCCGGCATCTGACCCGTGAGGGTCTGCGGGACGTATGCAAGCTGTCCCGTCAGGGACAGTTGTGTACGTCCCGGCAATAAGAAGCCTGTATCCACGGAGGTTTTTGTAGGTGTAAGAGGCCTGTGCCTTGATTGGACAGTGGTTTTTGAGTGTTTTGGTTGTTTGAGGCTTGTCCCTTGATTAGATAATATGAAGTAGCCCCATTTGCGAACACGTGGATTTACCAGTAAAATGAAGTCGACAATGATGGGATTACCACAAGCAAAGAGGAGGCTACT
>CACYHU010000068.1 GCA_902774215.1 uncultured Chloroflexota bacterium | reverse complement strand
AAGTAGCTGGCCTTTTTTGACTCTTCGACCCAGAGCTTCAGAGCGTTATTGGTCAGGTTCATCATCTGCAGCGGATCGGTCTCCCGTTTGATATAAGGATCGATCACACTGTCCGGAAGGGGAGCGTAGGATATAATGTCTTTGTCCAGCGGGCTTACGATGCCGTTGGAGAGGTTCATGACCATGTTCTGATACATCCTCCGCATTATGGGATTGCTCAGATAATCGCTCATTTTGTCCTTCCTCCTTTTCCGTGGACAGCCGCTGCGGGCTGTTCAGGTGATTTATACAGAGTATACAGGAAAATTTAAAAAAGAAAACCGCCAATATTGGCGGTTGACAAATGTTCGATTTTGTGGTAAAGACAGATATTTACCGAAATTGGAGCCATTTCCATGGGACACATGCGAAAGTGTCAGGCATTGTGAAAAAGAGTAAAGTTTGATCTATATCCCATAAATTCTGTTTATAATTATTCATAATGAGAAAGAAAAATCGTATGGAGAAGTATTTAAATAAATAGAATAATTTTTCAACGGGTTTATCAAAATATTAGTTGTCTACCGATCCAGGCCATTTGTTAAAGAATCTCCGGGAAAAATTGAAGAATTAAAAAAGCTGATTTTGTGAAACGTGGGAAAAAGGAGTTTATATATGATAAGACGTTTGAAAAATTTATTCAGATCCAGTTCGAAAAATAAAAATGAGGATCCCGGAATATGGACGGAGAAAAGGGATGATTTACCGACAAAAGAACCTGAAATCGATAAAAACGAGGAAGATGCAATTGCTTTTGAATCCCTGATTGAAAAAGCACTTGAAAAATATAATTCTCTTCAAGAAAATGGGGAAAACACAGAGAAACCAGATCCGGAAATGTCCGTTATTGAAAAAGAATTTGAAGAAAAGAAAAATAATCTTCCTTTACCGCTGAGAATGGTTTATTATCCGGATACTAAACTGAAGATACATACTGTTTTGAAGAATATTGCAGAAATTATCTCCGGAAGCAATTGTGAAACAACAAATCCGATTGATCGCGCCAGGATTCTTTATGATTATATATTCCACCGAAGTCTTTTTATGCGGCCAGAGGAGGTATTACTCAGCACCACAACTTTCAGCGGAAATTTCGATATTCCAAAGGAAGTGTTGACCGCGTGTACCGCAGAAGCTCTTGGTTATATTTACATAACCAATCCGAAGATTGGAGCAGCAGGTCTGGGATCAATTTTAGCCAACAGAGAGGCAAGAAAAATTCGCGGGTACAATGTCGATATTGAAAATCGCTGGCTGGATGACAAAAAATATGGATTGGTTCCCCAAAAACCGATATTTGTGAAAGGTTTTGGACCTCATCGTGATTATCTGGACAGATTATGTACTGAAGACGGGAAAGAATTGACATATGAGCGGAGAGGATCTATACAGGTTAAAGAAATAGAAGGGCCTATCGATATCTATGATCTGTTTTATCCCGGTGGTAAAAAGTATAAGACAATTTATCTATGTGTTTATGGAAATGCAAATTCAGAAACCGCACCCCGCGGAATGAAGTTGAAATAAGCTGAATAAAGACATGTCTATATCCTGAAGAATTGCTGCAGCCATCTTGTTGAGGAGCAGTCAAGCCGGATTTTGAATGTCCTCATCCGCATTCTTACACATGTGAGATTATGGCGCCCATGTCTGCTGAGGACTTATGGGAGTGAAGGCTGTATAAAGACGAACCTTTGTACCGGCAATATTATTGGGAAGCTGCCGAAAATTATAATTTTGAAAAGCCATCGGGAGGGAATGCTTCGCAGGGACGCGGAATAAACGTCAGCTGGGAGCGAAAGTGATTCCCGCGTCCCGGTCAATTCAGTCGGGGAACACGCGCTGAGCAAGCTCACGCGTGTTCCCCGACACCCCTGTATAAGCAGCTGAATCACTCCGTTGATGATACGATTATTCAGATGATTTTCCAAAACAAGAGATGAGCCGTTTCGCGTTATTTAAAGTCGCCAAAGCCGGCGGGTGACAGAAGGTCAGCCCGACTGGCCCCGGCAAAATCTCCATGGTTCGGGAAGGTCACCCGCCGGCAAGACCTGCTGCCCGCCTGCCATTGCGGAGCATTTGCTTTTGATTGTATTTCTGAAAAAGGCTGTCATGTGCGACAGCCTCCCTCTATCCTTTGCGGGACAGATCGCGGTTGTCAGGAATAAATCTGCATTTTCGTGTGAATTTGGCCTTTCTAAAATGTGCATTTTCGTGCAAAAGGTATGGAATGATATACATTGGAAAATTCATAGGATTTAAAATAATGGCAAAACGGATATCAATGCTATTCTGTTTTAATCAAAAGTGCCAAATTGATGGAAAATCAGGCATAAATAATTTTCTAATATAATAGTAATGAGTTATTTATGGTTACATATTATAGTATTGTATAAAACCTGAAATTGCGGAGATGGAACATGGGAGAAAATAACAATAAGGGGAATTTTATCAACAAAGCTGCCGGATTTGTTTCATCCGCGAAGGATGTTGTAGTTAAGACGAAAAGGGCGGCGGCTGATGCGGGGATAACCGGTGAATCGATACTGGATGCGGCGAAAAAGACAACAGATATTGTGATCAGGACCGGGAGCGGTGCGCTGCGGATGGGAATGGCCGCAGCGGTGACGGCGCATGAAGCGTATGACAAATCCCGGAAAGCGGCTGTCGAGGTGCTGGATCAGAACCGCGACGGTGTGGTCGATGTGGTTGATGTCATCATTATGAGCCTGAAGGTCCCGGGTGTTTATGTTAACCGGGCGCAGTTCCTGAAGAAGGAATTGTTCAAGAATCATCCGCAGGAGGTGATCGATATTGCTATCGCAGAAACACCGGCAAAAGCCGGGATCCCGCGGGAGGATATCGATAAGATCGCTGATGAGGTGATCAATTATGAGCGGAACTGTGTCTCAGGGATCTCAGCCACGCTCGGAATTCCGGGGGGACTGGCAATGGCAGCGACGATCCCGGCGGATATTCTGCAATACTACGGGTATACGCTCCGGGCAGCGCAGAAGCTTTTGTATCTGTACGGGTTCCCGGAGATCAATTTCTTTGATAATGACCTGAACCTGGATACGGAAACGATCAACATTCTGACGCTCTGCCTTGGCGTGATGTACGGCACGGCGGGTGTGAATAATGCTGTCAAAGGGGTGGCCAAGGCACTTGCCTCCGGTGTGGAAAAACAGGTGCTGAAAAACGCACTGACGAGAGGGAGTATTTACCGGTTCGTGAGAAGCATCGCCAAATGGTTCGGCGTCAACATGTCTAAGAAGATGTTTGCCGGGTTTTTCAAAACAACGATCCCTGTCCTTGGCGGCGTGATCGGCGGAGGTGTCACTTTTGTGACCTTCAAGCCCTGCTGCAACCGTCTCAAGGCTGTTTTGATGGATACACTTCTTTCCAATCCGGATCATGTCTCCGATGAGGAAGAGGATGCCGTGGCTGAAGGCATTGTAAACGACGGGGCGTTTTGTGGTGATGAAGAGGAAAAAGATCAGGCCGGTGACATCCCCGGACAAGTCTCCGAATGAGGACTATTCTGATTCGGATCCAGAACAGGCATTAATTGATCATTTACAGGCAGCCATATTCAGGCTGCTTTTTAAAATTATATTAATATCCGCAAAAAAATAAAATTAATATATTGTTATTAAAATAACTCTTGTAATCTTCACAATGATATAATATATTTATATAAATAACCGTAAAAATATATTTAATGCGGCTAAATATGAGGAGTAATATAGATGACGGCAACAATGATGACGAGAACTGATTGTCTCAGAGAATATGGATCCGATTATTTTGTTCGCCGTAAGATGGCGGCAGGTGAGCTTTATCGGCTTGGCAGGAATATTTATGCAGAAAAAAAATATGTTCCGGAGCTTGCACTGTTAGCATATAAATACCCGAACGCTGTCGTAACGATGCACACAGCATTTTATCTGTACGGAATGACAGATGTGATTCCTGATTATTATGATTTTGCTACAGATCGGGATGCACCGAAAATTCCCGATAATCGTGTTCATCAATATTTTCAACCTGGAAAATTTTTCAATATCGGTGTAACTCAAATGGATTATAAAGGTTATCAAATCTCCATATATAACAGAGAACGGATGCTGATAGAACTGCTGAGGTATAAGACAAAACTTCCTTTTGATTATTATAAAGAAATCATCAGATATTACAGGAAGATAACTCCGGAACTGGATATACAAATGGTTCAGGATTATGCTTTTTCATCCCCAAAAAGCAATAAGGTTTTTGAGACGCTGCAGCTGGAGGTTCTCTAATGGCAAATTTTGAAGAAATGGCTGAAGTTTACCGGAAAGAAGGATATAACGACATTACTGCTGAAGCAAGAGTTTGCCAGGATGTGGTATTGAAAGCAATCGCTGAAAGTGGTTTGGATCGTAATATCACTGTCAAAGGCGGTGTCGTGATGCGGAGTATGAAGCACACTATATTATCATAAGAAAAAGCATCTGTTGAAAATGAGAACGTCAGGGCAGCGGGAGATCGAAGACCGGTTTGCGATTATGACTAAGACGTAATTACGAATTCCGCATTCACAATGCTGCCTGCTGTGCAGCAGAAAGTAATCTGGTATTTGAGCAGGTTTTGATTTGTTCGTTAAAATATAACTGTAAAGTTTCAGATTAATTATTTTGAGGGGAAAAATAAATTATGAACAGGAAGCTGATCAATTGGCTCGGACTGACGGGGATGATTGCGCTGCTTTCTTATACGGCGGCGGTGGTCTTCTCTCCGATGGCCTATCCGGGATATAAGTGGATGGAACAGGCAGTCAGTGATCTCTCTGCCGAAACCGCGCCTTCGAGAATGCTGTGGAACCGGCTCGCCGCATTATACGGGATCTGCAGTGTGGTGTGCCCGACCTGCGTTTCGATCTGTGTTTCGGAGAGAAAACAGTTATCGAAGCTTTTCCGGACCGGGATATACCTGTTCACGATCATGAACTGGGTCTCGAATATCGGTTATAAGATGTTCCCGCTTGCCGACATCGGGAAGGAGATCGCGTCCTTTCAGGAAGTGATGCATATTGTTGTGACGGCTGCGGTCGTTCTGCTGTCGATCGCTTCGCTGGTCTGCCTGATCATCGCCGGATTTCGGAAGGGCGGGATAAGAAACCTCGGCATCCGGGCTGCAATCGCGCTGGTGATGATGTTCATCGGCTCAGCCGGCACCGGGCTTGTCCCGCCGAAATATTTCGGCATTGTGGAGCGGTTCAGCGTTTTCGCCGCGGTCGGGTTCAACGCGGTACTGGGCCGGTATCTGTTCACAGGACAGTTCGATAAATAACATGAATATGCACAAAAAAGCGGCGAGAGAACAAGAATGGGAAACAAATATAAATCAGAGAAAGAAGGGTGAACATGAAAACGATCGGACTTATAGGCGGGATGAGCTGGGAAAGCACGATCCCTTATTACCGAATCATCAACGAGGAAATAAAAAACAGGCTTGGCGGACTGCATTCGGCAAGAATTATCCTGTACAGTGTTGAATTTGACGAGATAGAAAAATGCCAGTCAAATAATGAATGGGAAAAGAGCGGTGAAATCCTCGGCAATGCGGCAAAAGGGATCGAAGCTGCCGGTGCTGATTTTCTGCTGATCTGCACAAACACCATGCATAAGGTGGTCCCTCAGATCGCTTCCATGATACAGATCCCCATCATTCATATCGCGGATGCGGCCGCGGATGTCCTGGAGAAAGAAAAAATCAGGTGTGTCGGCCTGCTTGGAACAAAATACACCATGACGCAGGATTTTTATACAAAAAGGCTCACGGACAGAGGTATTGATGTTCTGATCCCGCAGGAGGATGATATTGAAGCGGTCAATTCTGTCATTTTTAATGAGCTGTGCAGAGGAATAATCAGAGAAGAATCCCGCGTAAAATTCAGTGAAATCATTCATAAGCTTAAAGAAAACGGAGCGGAGGCTGTCATTTTGGGATGTACTGAAATCGGATCACTTATCAGCCAAAAGGATTCTGATCTGCCGGTATTTGATACAACGGTCATTCACGCAAAAAAGGCTGCTGAATTGGCACTGGAGGAGTAAATGAAGCTTAAATTGATAAAACTGACAAAAGAATATGAACAACAGCTCGGTGAGATGATCGACGAATGGAAAGCGGATCAGGAGCTCAATCACACAAACCATTCACCCTGGGCAATCTTCAAAAATGACTATCATGATTTTGATCATTACCTCGAACATCTGGAAGTGAAGACCGCATCGGAAGGGCTGGTCCCCGATTCTGTTTTTTTCCTGCTGGATGAAGACAGGAACCGGCTTTTAGGGGCAGTGAATATCCGGCATTACCTGAATGAGGCACTTTTGAGAGAAGGCGGACACATCGGCGACGGTATCCGTCCCGGTGAGCGGAGAAAGGGATATGCTTCGGAGATGATCCGCCTGGCTTTGATCGAATGCAGAAAGCTCGGGATCGACAGGGTGCTCATGACCTGCGATAAGGATAATGTCGGTTCCGTGAAATCGATCATCAAAAACGGCGGCGTCCTTGAAAATGAATTTGTGAATTCCGATGGCGTGACCGAACAGAGGTATTGGATCAGCGTGAAGTAAAGCTAATTTGGAATGCGGAATTCGGAATAGTCTTTGGCCGTCAGACCCCGATATCTGTCATATTGTCCTCTGTACATTAATATTTTATCATCTGAGAAATACAAAATCAAGACTGAGGCAGGAGCGGTCCTGTTCTTTTGCTGATGACCTGTCATAATAACAATAACATACTCTTGACAGGCTAATTTATGTTAGCTAAAATTCAGGCTAATGAACATTAGCTATAAGGAGGCGAGGAATGTCAACGAGGGAAAAAATTCTTGAAGCGGCACTGACACTGTTTGCGGAAAACGGATATGACGGGACGAGTGTCGAAGAGATCGCGAAAAGCGTCGGCATCAAGGCGCCTTCTCTGTATAAGCATTATAAGGGCAAGGAGGATCTCCTGAACGCGCTGATCGATGCCGCGGAAGTGCGTTATGAAGAGACTTTTGGATCCGAGAAGAATATCGGAAAGATCCCGGAAAGCAGGGAGGAATTCATCCGAACGGCTATGGGGAGGGTCCGTTTTACATTACAGGACCCCATTATTAAAAAGGTACGGATCTTCCTTGTTCAGGAGCAATTCCGGAATGACAGGCTTGCCGAAATCACCACGCGGCATCAGATCGACGGGATCCGGAAAATGTTTGCCGGGATCCTGGCCGGGATGATGGCTGCCGGTCTGGTTGTGAAGGATGACCCGGATCTGCTCGCTCTGGAGCTCACGGCACCGGCATCCCTTTTGATTGCCAAAGCTGACAGACAGCCGCAGTGTGAGGAAGATGTCCTGCAAACCATTGAGAAACACATCAGGCATTTCTGCAATGTCTATATGAGAGAGGGAAGACATGAAGAGAAATAAGATGATAATTCTCCCGGTGATCGGTGGTTTGGCTGTACTGGCCGCTGCCGGATTGTGTGCGTTTGGGATCTATATCTATAACCAGAATTTCAACCGGCGCTTTGAAAGTTATGAACCGCTGATGCATCGCCCGGAAGATTTTGAGGGACTGGAACGCACGCGGTATCAGTTCCATTCCGACAAAGGACAGATGCTGACCGGATATCTCTACAGCACCGGGAATGAGCCGAAAGGGATCGTGGTCATTGCCCATGGTTTCGGCGACGGAGGACATAATTCTTATATGGACGTGGCGGACTATTTTGCCCGGAATGGATATGCGGTTTTTGCTTACGATGCAACCGGCTGTGATGAAAGCGAGGGCAAAGGCGTAGGAGGACTGCCTCAGGGTGTGATCGACCTGGACCATGCGATTACATTTGTCGAAAACAGCGGCAATTTTCCCAGGCTGCCGGTCATGCTTTTCGGGCACAGCTGGGGCGGATACAGTGTGACCAATGTTCTTTCGCAGCATCCTGAGGTAAAGGCGGTTATTTCCTGTTCGGGCTTCAACTATTCGGCGGATATGATTGAATCGGAAGGCAGAATAGAGGCCGGTAATGCGATTTCCCTGATTATGCCTTTTGTAAAGCTGTATGAAACTGTCAGATACGGGAAATATGCCACAAACACCGCGATGGATGGCTTTGCGGCATCCGATGCGGCGGTGATGATCGTCCACAGTGCGGATGACAGTATGGTCCCGATGTCGCTCGGCTATGATATTTATCATGAAAAATATGTGGATGATCCCCGCTTCAGTTTTATCCGGCTGGAAAACAGAGGGCACAGCTATGTCTTTGATGACATGACGTATATCAATGAATTCAACGCGGGATTCGACCGATGGCTCGCAACCCTTGACTATGATTACAATGCGAAGGAAAACAAGACGCGTTTTGCCGAAGACAAGGCAGCTTATATTCATGAGAATCTTGACCGGAAGCAGTGGAGCCATATGCTTGATACAGATCTGTTTGGGCAGTTTGTGAACTTTTATGATGCGCATCTGCAAAGCACCGGGGTTGTCTCATAAATTTAAATGCATTGATGAGTTGTTGAATAACATCCCGCGGAAGAGCAGATGTTGAAAAGTGAATGATCTATAAACGAGGTAAAAATGATATTGCTGATCGATACATCACAGGAGCATTTCGGGAAACAGCTTGTTCCGATGCTGAAGGGATCGGGACGGACCGACGGATTTGAATACATTGACACTGAGAACATGAAGATTTCTCATTGTCTGGGATGCAATTACTGCTGGCTGAAAACACCGGGAAAATGCGTAATTCAGGACGATTATGAGCCAATCTTAAAGAAAATATCATATGCCGGTCAGGTATGGCTTATATCCGATACGAAATTCGGTTTTGTCACATACAAGACAAAAAACATCATTGACCGGGTAATGCCGCTTGTCACCATGAATCTGCATTTCGCGGGGAATCAGATGAGGCATATTGTGCGTTACGACCACAATCCGGATTTCGGTATCATCTATTCCGGAGAGGGTGACAGGGAATATCTGGCTCAATGGTGTGAAAGGGTCGCGGTCAATTTCGGTACAAAATCGGTGGGTGTTTACAGTACAGATCAGATGAAGGAGGCCATATTATGCATGTAATGATCATTAATGGAAGCCCAAGAGTTGAAAAATACAGCAACACTGATAAAATCATCGACGCTTTTACGGATGGATTGACAGCAGAAGGAGCCTCATTTGAAAAATATGCTGTTTCCGGGAAAAACAGGTGGGAGGAGATCCGGGATGCTTACGGGAAGAACACTGAGATCCTCATTGCGCTGCCTTTATATGTCGAGAACATCCCCGGACTTTTACTGGAGTTCCTTGAAACCCTTCCCGTAAAGGATAAAAATACCCGGATGTCATTCATCCTGCAGGGCGGATTTGCCGAAGCGAGTCAATTGGAATGCGGGAAAAAATTTTTGGAGAAACTCACCGGATATCTGGGGGTAAGCTATGGCGGAACGCTGATCAAAGGTGATAACTTCGGGATCCGTTTCTGGCAGCAGGACGAGGTAAAAAAGATCACCGGACCCTATGCGGAGATGGGAAAAGCCTTCGTGAAAGAAAACGGATTTAAACCGGAGACAGTCAGTAAATTTGCGGGACCGGCGTATTTCTCCCTTCCAATGAGGGTAATGATCGGTTTTGTATTTAAAACCTTTGCGAAAAAGAAGTTTACCGCTGCCGCGAAAGAATGGGGCTGCACTGTCCCGCTTGATGATAAGCCCTGGGAAAGAACCCGGGAGGAGCGAAACCAGGTCTTGTGAAAAACAGACGGAAAGATCCGGCATCAGCACGAAATCTCAGGAAGCGTTGGCACTGCAGCGGGAGGCATTGAAAACTGACCGCAGGCAGAAAAGCCGCGAAGAGCGGGAGGCAGAGGCAGAAAGACGATTCGCTCTGAAACAGGAGAAGCGGAAAGAAAAACAGAAAGGACATTGACATGATTCTTTGCATTGTAAACGCTCCATGCAGAGCCTGAGGGATCTGTATGGAGGAATAAAGTTTCCTCAGGTTTTGCTCTGTTTTTGAAAATTCCGGGTCCATTGCGGATCCCGGATCTTGAAAAAGGTTATAGAATTCAGACAATATGGAGCAAAGAAATGAAAAAGAATGAATTAAAGGATTTTTACATCCTTTGGAGCACGCAGAGCCTTTCCCAGCTGGGAAGCGCGATCACGGAATTTGCGCTCACTTTATGGCTGTATGAAAAGACCGGTTCGGCACTGAGTACCGCCGCGCTGACGATCTGCACTTATGCGCCTTACGTGATCATGAGCATCCTCGCTGGTGCGATCACGGATAAGTTTGACAAAAAAAAGACCATGCTGGTGTGTGACTCACTGGCGGCGCTCGGCACGATCCTGGTGTTTGTGCTGTATAAAACGGATCTGCTTTCCATATGGCATCTTTATGCCATCAACGCATTTCACGGGCTGATGAACACAGTACAGCAGCCCGCCTCGGAAGTGGCTTATACACTGGTCGTCCCGAAGGAGCATTACCAGAAAACGGGCGGCCTTCAGCAATTGTCACGATCGCTGGTTTCCATCGGCAATCCGCTGATTGCTTCGATGTTTTACGGCTTGTCCGGGCTGGACCTGGTGATCGCCTTCGACCTGGTGACCTTCGCGGCAGCATTCATCGCCCTGGCTTTTTTCATCAGGCTGCCGGATGTATCTGCGGGAAAGAACGGTGATGAGAATGTTCTGAAACTGGCAAAGGAAGGACTCCGCTTCCTGAAGGAAAATCAGCTGGTGCTGAACGTGATCCTGTTCATGGCGGGTGTTAATTTCATCGCTTCGGCATTTGACGCGGTGCTGCCCGCTTTGGTGATCCCAAGTCCCGGAGGCGGCAACAGTGTGCTGGGTATCGTAACGTCCTGTTCAGGGATCGCGATGGTTTTGGGGAGCCTGCTTGTCACCGTCCTGCCGGAACCGAAAGACAGAGTGAAGGTCATCTATCTGACCATGCTGTTTTCACTCGGGATCGAAAACTTCCTGCTCGCGTTTTCAAGGAACCCGATCGTGTGGTGCATCGGGCAGGTGATCGGTTGGATCCTTGTGCCTGTAATGGCCGCAAACCAGAATGTGATCATGCGGAATTCGATCCCGGTTGAGCTGCAGGGGAGGGTTTATGCCTGCCGGAACACACTGCAGTTTTTCACGATCCCGCTCGGCCTGCTTTTCGGCGGCTTTATGGTGGATACTGTTTGTGAACCGTTTATGGCTGCGAACACCGGAAATGAATTTCTGACCATGCTTTTTGGCAGCGGAAAAGGTTCCGGTGCCGCACTGATGATGTTCCTTTTAGGCGCCGCGGGAGTTATTATGTGTCTTATATGGGGCCGGAAGCTTAAGCAGTATCATTATAGTGATAAGGGAAACACTGATTATTAATTGTCCCGTAAAAAATGAGTCGATGCAGCCTGTTCTGCTGACTCAAAATGAGTCAACGAAAACAGGTCACTTCAACTCAAACTGAGTAAATCAGCGCTTCCTAAGATATCTTAACAGACCCATTGATCTGTTTATCAGAACTGACGGAGGTAATGTATGAACATGTTAGATTTGATCCTGAACAGACACAGCTATCGCGGAAAGTATAAATCTGCCCCTGTACCCAGGGAAGACCTGCTTAAAATTATGCAGGCCGGACTGGCAGCCCCCTCCGGCTGCAACAGGCAGACGACAAGCCTGATCTGTGTTGATGATCCGGATATACTGAAGAAAATTCATGCCGTTATCGAACCGCCTGTCGGGGAAACAGCGCCGGCAATGATATGTGTCCTGACACAGCGGATCATCGCTTACCGGGACAGATGCTTTGCTGTACAGGATTATGCCGCAGCAATCGAAAATATGCTGCTGGCGATCGTTTCCCTTGGATATCAGAGCTGCTGGTACGAGGGACATATTACGGACGAAGACAGGATCGGCGGGAAGATCGCGAAGATCCTCAATGTGCCGGAGGACTATGAACTGGTCTGTATCCTTCCGGTCGGTATCGCCGAGGATGAACCGCATATCCCGGTGAAAAAGGACTTCAGCCGGCGCGCGTGGTTCAACAGCTTCCCGGAAGAAAAATAAAACCGAGCGTGTTTCAAACCGGGAGAAGACATCTGACCGTTTGTGACAATTATGCGGGGAGCGTCACAAACGGTCACGGATGCCGGAATTTACCGGAAACCGCGGACAATTATGGAAAAGGATAATGATCATGAATTATCAGGATATCAATGCCGAAACGATCGACCGCTGGGTCAGGGATGGCTGGGAATGGGGGCAGCCCGTCAGCCATGAAACCTGTGTAAAGGCAAGGCAGGGCATATGGGATCTGCATCTGACGCCGACAAGGAAAGTCCCGCATGAGTGGTTTGGAGAAATAAAAGGGAAAAAGGTGCTGGGGCTTGCCAGCGGCGGCGGACAGCAGATGCCGATATTCGCCTTGCTCGGGGCAGACTGTACCGTGATGGATTATTCGGAGGAGCAGCTGAAAAGCGAACGAATCGTGGCAGAACGGGAAGGATACAGCATCCGGATCCTCCGCGGGGACATGACGCAGCGCTTCCCTTTTGAGGATGAAGAATTTGATATTATCTTTCATCCGGTCGCCAACTGCTATGTGGAAGAGGTAAGACCGATCTGGAAGGAATGCTGGCGGGTCCTCAAACACGGCGGTGTGCTGATCGCCGGAACGGATCATTATGTAAACTACATTGTCGATGAGAAGGAAGAAAGGATCATCAACCATCTTCCCTTCAACCCGCTGAAGGATCCCGAGCAGATGAAGCAGCTTCAGGAGGATGACGGCGGTGTGCAGTTTTCCCATTCACTGGAAGAGCAGATCGGCGGACAGCTGGAAGCCGGTTTTACACTGACAAATTTGTATGAAGATACCAACGGCGTGGGCAGACTGCATGAATTGAACATCCCGACTTTCCTGGCTATGCGGTCTGTAAAACGCTGAGCCGGTTCTTTATGTCTGATGGAAGAGGGTTCAAAATGAAGAAGACAGCTCTCCTGATCCAGGCGCTTCTTTTTGGCATATGGCATGTCGTGACACCGCTGCATAACCTGATAGACGGAGACATTGACATTGCCGCCTTTGCCGGACTGAGCATCGGCTATATCATCCTTGCGGGAATGATGGGGATCAAATGGGGACTGCTCTATCAAATGACGGGAAACCTTTATGCCGGTATGACCGATCACTTTTTCAATAACTGTATCGCCACAAATCTGCTGCATGTTGTTACAGATACCGGAACCGATGAAATGATGATCGTCAGGGTGTTGACCGCACAGATAATTTCGTTTGGCATCGTTCTGGTGCTGTGGATGAAAAAACGAAACAGCGGGGTGAAATTATGAGGATCGGAGTTATTCAGGCTTCATCACAATCAGGCAAAAATGAATTGTTATATGAGTGTACCTGCAAAGCGGCGGAGCACAACAGCCGGAATGATGAGGTGATCAACTATGGGGTGTTCCGGAATGAGAATGTCAATTTTTCTTATGTTGAAGCGGCATTGAATATCAGTCTGCTTCTCGCAAGCGGTACGGTGGATTTTGTTGTGACCGGATGTTCTTCCGGACAGGGCATGATGCTGGCCTGCAACAGTCTGCCTGCTGTTTTGTGCGGATATACGCCAACGCCTCAGGATGCGTTCCTTTTCGGACGCATCAACGGCGGGAACGCGGTTTCCCTACCGCTGGGTCTGAACTTCGGATGGCTCGGTGAGATCAACCTGCAGTGCACCCTGGATAAATTGTTCGAAGGTGATTTTGGATGCGGATTTCCGCCGGAAGAGGCTGCTCGGAAAAAACGTGATACTGAATTACTGAAAGAAATAAATTCGGTGACAAAGAAAACGCTGGCGGAGGTCATGGGACTATATGACAAAGAACTGGTCCGCAGGGCTCTGCGGTGGAAAGCAGTCCGTGATGATATTCGGGAGCATGGGAGGGATCCGGAAATTGTTTCAATGATCATGAATGTGTTATAAAACGGTCCTGAGAAGATGCCGATCAGTGCCTGTTCCCGGAAAATGAGATAATGAAAACAGGTGAGACGGCATCTGACAGTAAAAAACGCAATGTTACGAATCGTATCATTGATGTGACGGAGCGTTTCTTGCAATTTTTTATGCCCTTTGGTATTTTTGAAACAGCCGTAAGGCGAAACAGAAAGGACATAAAAAATGGAAAAGAACAAAATAAAAAAATTCATACCGGGAATAATGCTCACCGCGGCATTTGCTGTCTGGACCGTATTGATACAGATCATTGATGTGCAGCCTGTCGGGCAAAACGGGACAAATATCGGATTTGCAAATTTTAATTGCAGGTTCCATCAGCTGACCGGTGTACATATGGCGGTATATACGATCACCGACTGGCTGGGACTGGTACCGATCGCTGTCTGCCTGATATTCGGCGGGATGGGACTGGTTCAATGGATAAGAAGGAAAAATCTTTTAAAGGTGGATACTGACCTGATGATTCTGGGAATCTATTATATTATTGTGATCTTCTGCTACCTGATTTTTGAAATGATCCCAATCAATTACCGGCCGGTTCCCATCGACGGGCGAATGGAAGCCTCTTACCCGTCATCAACAACGCTTCTGGTTTTGAGTGTTATGCCGACGCTGATCGAACAGATGAACCGCAGAATGGCTGATAAAAAATGGAGACAGATCCTCACGATATCCGCAATTCTGTTTTCCGTATTCATGACGTTTGGCAGACTGATTTCCGGAGTGCATTGGTTTACCGATATTGTGGGTTCTGTTTTATTGAGCGCAGGTTTATTCTGCCTGTATCAGGCATCGGTTTCATTATGTAAAAAAGCATAATGAACAGGAGAGTTTGCTGTGGAATTTCATGAAAAACTGAGAGAGCTGAGAAAAAACAAAGGCCTCACACAGGAAGAGCTTTCTGAGGCTTTGTTCGTTTCGCGGACTGCCATCTCAAAATGGGAATCCGGCAGAGGATATCCCGGGATCGATTCGCTGAAGGAAATCGCGAAGTTTTTTTCCGTGTCGATCGATGAGTTATTATCCGGTGAAAAACTGATCACGATAGCGGAAAATGAAACCAGGCATAATATCCGAAGACTTTGTAATTTATTTATCGGCATAACAGACCTGATGTCTCTGATGCTTATCATCCTTCCGCTTTATCCGAATCCGGTCAATGGTTTTGTTTATGCGGTAAACCTGATAAATTATAAAGATACAACAGCGATGATCAGGACTATCCATTGGATCCTGTTCCTTTTGCTGACGATGATCGGAGCGGTCAAAATAATTCTGACCGAATGTAAAATTGAAAAAGGGCAAAAATATGTTACGGTATGTTCGATGGGAACAGGCATCCTGACTGTATTCTTTCTGGCAATGACAAGAGAAGCATACGCAACCGCTGCCGCATTTCTTTTATTGATCATAAAGGGGATCCTGCTTATGAAAATGACCGGGACAATATCGGACCATAATGCCTGATCGAAAGTGCAGGCTGACCATGATAGAAACAGATCGATTAAAAATTTATCCGGCTTCGGAAAATCAGATGAGGAGCCATATTTCCGCTGAAACGGATGAGGAAATGAAGAAGGCTTATACGGAAATGCTGGAAGGCTGTCTGACCCATCCAGATCAATGGAACTGGTACGCGATGTGGATGATCGAGCTGAAAGACGGCACACATATCGGAGACCTGTGTTTTAAAGGACTTGAGCCGGATGGTTCTGCAGAAATCGGATACGGCATTCTGGAAACGTATCAGGAGAACGGGTACGCGACCGAAGCGGTCAAAGCGGCTGTGGAATGGGCATTTCAGGATCCGAAAGTGACCGCAATAGAAGCGGAAACTGAACCGGACAACAAAGCCTCGCAGCGGGTCCTTGAAAAATGCGGATTTGTTCCCAACGGTAAAACCGGAAAGGAAGGTCCCCGTTTCTCGCTGAAGATGAATATCTCACATGGAACAGCGAACAATTTCATGAACATCTCGGTTTTGTGAAAGTCGGTGAATTCCATAAATGCGGCTATAAGTTCAATCGATGGTATAACATGGTTTGTATGGAAAAGATCATTGGTGTTCACGAAGAAAAGAGGTAAATTCCGGGGCTTGCTCCGCGGTTTTGAATGATGGAGGTGATTTGATGTGGTTAATTCTGGCTCTGTTATCATCTGTATTTGCGGCATTAACGTCGATCCTCGCTAAAGCAGGGATCGAAGGCGTTAATTCCAATCTGGCTACTGCCATCCGTACAGGGGTCGTGCTCATCATGTCCTGGGGCATGGTTTTTCTGACAAACGCACAGCAGGGACTCGGGCAGATCAGCCGGAAAAGCTGGCTGTTCCTGATCCTCTCGGGACTGGCCACCGGTGCGTCATGGCTTTGTTATTACAAAGCGCTGCAGGTAGGTGAAGCATCCAAAGTCGTACCGATCGACAAGCTCAGCGTAGTGATCACGCTGATACTTGCTTTTGTTTTTCTGCATGAACAGGTTACAACGAAGTCGATTATTGGCTGTGTACTGATCGGTGCAGGCACATTGCTGATGGTTTTGTAAAACAGGATAATGGATAATTTATGTGGTTTTGAGGATTTTTCATATGGATCCTTTGGAAAGGAGACGGATCATGAATGAATATATTGCTTTTTGCGGATTGAATTGTGAAACATGTGAAGCCCGTTTAGCAACAATCAATAGCGATGATGAGCTGCGGGTGAAGGTCGCGAAAGAGTGGTCTGAACTGAACAAGGCGGAGATCACACCGGATATGATCAACTGTACCGGCTGCCGAATCGAAGGGGTGAAGACGCCCTTCTGTGGTTCGATCTGCCCGATCCGGCAATGCGGAAGGGAGAAAGGTTTCGGGACCTGCGGCGAGTGTCCCGAAATGGAGACCTGCGGAAAGCTCGCGATGATCACCGGGAACAATCCGGAAGCGCTTTGCAATCTGAAATCGATATCCTGAAATCATTATCATGAATGAAGTAAACAGGACGCTTTTCATTCCGCTGTACGGGAAAGCCCGGGTCAGCAGGCAGCGCATCATTTTGGATGATCCGTCCGCTGAACAGATATGGAAAAAAGAGGCATTCCCGATCCACGGGAAAAGCGCTTCCAAATGGCTGGCATATAACATGGCCATGAGGGCGCGTGTTTTTGATGACTGGACGGACCTGATGCTTTCAGGGAATAAGAAGGCACTTGTCCTTCATATCGGCTGCGGACTTGACAGCCGCTGCAGGAGAGTCAGTCAATGTTATGAGAACTGGATCGACTGTGATTTTCCTGAGGTGATCACTGTCCGAAAGAAATATTATACCGAGTCAGACAATTATCATATGATGGCACTGGACGCAGCTGATCCCCGGCAGATATCTTCATTACCGGACAGTGATATGGCAGTCGTCGTTTTGGAAGGAATCAGCATGTACCTGACAAATGCTCAGTTACATAACTTTTTTCAGGCGCTGCAGGAAAAGTATTCCGGTCTGCATATTCTGATGGATGTTTATACTGAGTTTGGCGCCAAAATGTCAAAATATAAAAACCCGGTGAACGATGTTGGGGTGACGAAACTGTATGGTGTCGATAATATTCAAAACATTCTTGAAGGGCTGCGGGTTCGTGTGACCGCGGAACACTCACTTACACCGCCGGAGCTGGTAAATGAATTAGAACCTTTTGAAAGACAGGTTTTTAAACTGTTGTTTATGGGCAGGGTTTACAGTAAATTTTATCGTCTGTTTGAATTTTCTTTGTGAATTTCTGCCCTTATAATGCGTTCAGGACCGGGCGGCGCAACACTGGAGACAGACCTTTTGTGCTCCGTTCTGAAAAGATACATAAAAAATAAATGAAAGCCGGAAGAAAAAATGGAGTTTATTGAAGGGAAAGATATAAAGTCGTTAGCGAATCCGGGGGTTGTTTCAAGACAGCTTTTGAATCCGGAAAATTCCCGGAGTGAAAGGGTCACCATAACGGAGGTCCATCTCGAACCGGGGACAAGCCAGCCCAGGCATATGCATGCGTTTTCAGAACAGATCTGGTATGCGCTGAAGGGAACGGGCAGGATGCTCCTGGCTGATGATGAGGAGAAGGCGTTCCGGGCAGGTGATGTTGTGAGATTTGTCGAAAATGATGTTCACGGACTGATAAATGATGGAGACGGAGAATTTATTTATATTTCGGTGACTGCTCCGCCGATCAATTTCAGCTATGCTTATATGGAAAACAATGAAAAGGGAATTGGGAATCGCAAGGTGCGGACTGGCGTGCTGTTTGTGTTCTGAAAATAACGTATGCAAGGGTTGTAAACGGGATGGCTTTCTTGAGCTTTCATGGTGCAGGGATGCGGAATGGTGTGAGAACCGCAAATGTGTAATATCAAAGAATCTGAACGGATGCTATGAATGTGACCCGGCCGGATGCCGGAAAGGTCTTTACGCGGAGAAGATCAAAGCGAAGGCTTTTGCGGAATTCGCGCGGAGATACGGTGTTGAAACGCTGCTGGACTGTCTGGAACGCAATGAAAAGGCCGGAATCGTTTATCATCGTGAGGAAATCATGGGGGACTATGACGAATTCGATGATTTGGAAGAACTGATCGATTTTATCCGGACAGGTGGCAAAGCGATAAACGCAGATGAATTCATCATCCGTTTGGAGAAAGAACATGATCACAGTGCTGTTGAAAATCTTGTGCGGGAGGCATTCTGGAATGTGTACCGTCCGGGGTGCAGTGAACATTTTGTGATCCATGTACTTCGGGATGATCCGGCTTTTGTGAAGGAACTGGATTTTGTTATGGAGCAGGACGGCAGGCTGATCGGGCAGAATATGTTCATGCGGACGGTCATCAATGCTGACGACGGCAGGGTCATCCCCGTCCTCACCATGGGACCGATAGGGATCACTCCGGAGCTTAAACGCAGGGGATACGGCAAAAAGCTGCTTGACTATTCTCTGGAAAAAGCGGCTGCCATGGGTTTCGGCGCGGTGCTTTTTGAGGGAAATATTGGTTTTTACGGGAAGAGCGGTTTTGATTATGCCAGGAATTTCGGCATCCGTTATCATGATCTGCCGGAAGGGGCGGATGATTCTTTCTTTCTGTGCAAAGAGCTGATTCCCGGATATCTTGACGATGTCAGCGGCGTATATCAGACACCGCAGGGATATTATGTGGATGACGCGGATGTGGAGGAATTCGACAGGGCGTTCCCTCATAAGGTGAAGCTGAAGCTGCCGGGGCAGATTTTTTGAGCGGGCAGCCGGCAGAATGTCTTTTTTCGCAGGGATGTGGAATCAGCAATACCTTATTTATCGCAGAATTTTCTGTGCCTTTTTTTATCACAGAACCTTTTTTACAACGGGAATTTGATCATGAAAGAATTGTTTTTAACGAGTTCGCCATTTCTGGGGGAGGGGAAGCCTTTTACCGGGAAAAACAGATTTCTTGAAAGGTTTTCGGAGTGCGGGTCGCGGAACCGCAAAGCTTTGATGATCACTTCCACCCCGGAGGATATTGAGCATACAGAAGAGCATGCTTCCGCTATCCGGGAAACGATGGCGTTGTCCGGGATCTTTTTTGAGGATTATTCGATTTTGGACAGCAGAAATAAAGAACACGCAAAGGCGCTTGTTGAACACAGTGACTTTATCATACTGGGCGGCGGACATGTCCCCACGCAGAATGCTTTTTTCACGGGAATCGGGCTAAGAGACCTGATGAAGCATTTTGACGGTACGGTATTCGGGATCAGTGCGGGCAGTATGAACGCGGCGGACGCAGTTTATGCCCAGCCGGAGGAAGAGGGGGAGTCTGTTGATCCGGAGTACAAACGCTTTCTCAGAGGTCTTAACCTGACAAAGTGCATGCTGCTCCCGCACTATCAGGAGGTCAGGGAGCGGATGCTGGACGGAAAAAGGCTTTTTGAGGACATCACATATCCGGACAGCTGCGGCAGACAGTTCATTGCCCTTTGCGATGAAAGCTATCTGTATGCCGACGGGACGGATGAAAGAATTTGCGGAGAGGCTTATCTCAGTGAGGAATGAGACAGAATGCATTTTGTGGAAGCAAAGGGAATCCTGACCGGGAGCGGCGGAGCTTACGGGATGAACATCTACCGCGGATGTTCGCACGGCTGTATTTATTGCGACAGCAGATCTAAGTGCTACCGCTTCACCCATCCCTTTGAGGACATTGAAGTAAAACAGAATGCGCCGGAGCTTTTGGAAAAAGCGCTGAGATCAAAGAGACAGCGGTGCATGATCGGCACAGGTTCCATGTCCGATCCATACATGCACTGTGAGGAAGAGCTCCGTCTGACAGGAAGGTGCCTCGAAATCATACGGAAATATGGTTTCGGAGCCGCGGTTCAGACAAAATCGGACCGGATCCTGCGGGATATCGATCTGCTGGATGAGATCAACCGCTCCGCGAAGTGTGTGGTGCAGATAACCCTGACGACCTTTGATGACGATCTGTGCAAAATCATTGAACCCAACGTCTGCAATACAAAACGGCGGATCGAAGTGCTGGAGATGATGCGGGAAAGAAGTATCCCGACAATTGTCTGGCTGACCCCCATTCTGCCGTTTATCAATGATACGGAAGAAAATATTACCGCCATATTGCGGGAATGCGTCCGGACAGGTGTGAAAGGGATCATCTGTTATGATATGGGGCTCACGCTCCGGGAAGGTGACCGCGAATATTATTACGCGGCACTGGATAAATATTTCCCGGGAATGAAGGAACAATACATCAGACGGTACGGGAATGCTTATGCACTGTCAAGCCCGGAAAGCAGAAGGCTGATGGCGCTTTTTTATAAAATCTGCGGGGAGAACAGGATCATCTCAAACCCGGACGCGTGTTTCAGGTATATGCGGGAGCTCCCTCAGGCAGATCCTCAGATGAGCATTTTTGACATGAAATCCTGAACCGGCATGAGCTCTGTTTTGAACAGGTATCCATAAAATTTTGTAATGTCAGACAAATTCTTAGAAATGTATTAATTAGCCAAATGCAACCTTGACAAAATATAAATCCTACTTAAAATAGGGAATATATTGAATAACGGAATGTGCACTGCGGGCTAGTAGGGGGAAAAAAGCTTGGGTCTTTCCGGAAGTTTCCTGGATGAAGGTTTACCCGGATGCAGGAGACATAACTTTCATAATAAAAACCTCTGTTTATCAGGGGTTTTTTTATTGGAATAACTGTCTGCCGGAGAAATGACGGCAGGCCGGTAATAGAGTATAATTCAGGTATGGCAAAAACACTTACGCAATATGTTTGTCAGGAATGCGGACGGACCAGCCCGAAATTTCTCGGACGCTGTCCGGGCTGCGGTGCTTACGGTACCATGGAAGAAGTCGTGAAAGAAGATTTGTCCGGCTCCGCTTCCCGCGGCAGGTCCCGCATAACCGCTTCCGGCAGTCTGGCGGATACAAAACCGCAGCGGCTGAAGGATGTGGATGAAAAAGCTGAACCGCGCATTGAAACCGGCATCTCAGAGCTTTCCCAGGTGCTGGGCGGCGGGATCGTTCCCGGCTCGGTGATCCTGATCGGCGGAGATCCCGGCATCGGGAAATCCACGCTGCTGCTGCAGACCGCCATGAACATTGCACAGGATCACAGGCTGCTTTATGTTTCCGGAGAGGAATCCGAACGTCAGATCAAGATGCGTGCAGCCAGGCTGATCGATGCCGGCAGCCGGTTTACGGAAATCCCGGATGATTTGATGCTGCTGACGGAAACCAGTCTGAACCATATCCTGCACCACGTCAGGGAACTTCAGCCGGAATTCCTGATCATCGACTCCATCCAGACCATGCAGCTGGATGAGATCGAATCCACAGCCGGTTCGATCACCCAGGTGCGGGAATGTGCCGGCAAGCTGCGGGAAGTGGCGAAGATGAACAATATCACCGTCTTCATGATCGGACATGTCACCAAGGAAGGCAACATCGCCGGTCCCCGGATTCTCGAACATATTGTGGACACCGTTCTCTATCTTGAAGGTGACCGCTTTATGTCCCTGCGGCTGCTGCGTTCTGTCAAAAACCGTTACGGAGCAACATCTGAAGTCGGGGTTTTTGAGATGCTGGAAGAAGGTCTGGCAGAGGTTAAAAACCCATCGGAGGTCTTTCTTGCCGAGCGAATGGTGAATGCGCCGGGATCTGCGATCGTCGTGACGATGGAAGGAACACGCCCGCTGCTGGTTGAGATCCAGGGGCTGACCAACCCCGTAGGTCTGGGCAATCCCCGAAGGACGCCGATCGGTGTGGATATCAACCGTCTCTTCCTCATTACCGCGGTACTGACCCGCCGGATCGGTGTACGGCTGGGTGAACAGGACGTATTTGTCAATGTTGTCGGCGGGATGAAAATCGCTGAGCCTGCTGCTGATCTGGCAATCGCGGCCGCGATCGTTTCTTCTGCGAGAAACCAGCCTGTCCGGGCCGATGCGGTACTGATCGGTGAGATCGGACTTTCCGGCGAACTGAGAGGCGTGAATAAGATCACTGCGCGGCTGAATGAGGCTGCCAAACTTGGCTTTACCATGGCGGTGATCCCCCGCGTCAGCCAGAAAACCCGCGACAGTTTCCCAAAAAACATGCAGGTCATCGAGGCCCGCTCTCTCCGTGAGGCCCTGAAGGCAGTCCTGCTGCCGAAGGAAGAAGAATAGTTTTTTATCACTGGCAATATAAATACAAGGAAGAAATTATGGAAATAGAAATGAGTCCGGTAAAAAAAATCGCTGTTGCTCCCATGAGCATGCTTTCCCATATCCGCAAAAATCACGCCATGGAGCACGCAACCATCCATATTCTGACGAAATCCATGCCCGGTGTCTCCTTTGCCGGATATTCCCTGATCAAAGGGTACTGGATCTATGGAAAAGCGGAGCTGCAGGATATTCAAAAAGCCGCTGAAATGGCTCATGCCCGGCTGAAAAACGGAGAAAGACATCTGGCTGTCCATCCGAACTGCGGGACGAATATTGCAATGACAGGTCTGTGCACCGCGGCAGCTTCCATGCTGGCACTGGCGGCGGAAGGAGACGATGACAGTGATTTCAACCGGTTCAGTGCCCTCACCTCTGCAGGTCTGGTCGGCGCGCTGTTCGGACGTCCGCTGGGTCCTTATATGCAGAAGCATATCACCACGGATGCCGATGTAAAAAATCTCTCCATCGTCAGCATCAACTGCAGTTCCCTGCACGGACAGCCCGTTTTCTTTATAAAAACGGCAATCGACTGAAAATGACCGGCATCAGCCGGAAGCAGAACAGGTAATTCAGGCATGGCAAATATTCACATACTTCACGGAGACGACATCAGCGCCATTGATGAAACTGTCTCAAAACTCGTTCAGGAGCAGAAGGAAAGCGGTTTTGCGGACCTGAACCTGACAGTGCTGTATGGAAAAGGACTTTCAGCCAATGATTTTTCCAACGCGGTGCTGGCAGCTCCTTTTCTGACCGATTTCCGTGTCGTGATCCTGCACGAACCGCTGGCGATGGCGGGCGGCAGGGACGGGAACCAGAAGTTTCTCAAGCTCCTGGAAGATACGCCTCCCAGTACGCAGCTTTATCTTGTCCTGAAGGATACGATTGAACGGAAGGATTGGGAGAAGCTCGGGAAGACCTCTTTCCTGCGGAAATGGGTGGAAAAGAACCCCGCCACAGCTGAGATCACAAGCCTTCAGCTGCCAGCACAGTCTGCCATGCCCGGCTGGATCATGAAAAAGGCAGTGGCAATGGGCGGAAAGTTTGACGGCTCCGGTGCTTCGGCTCTGGCGGCTGCGATCGGGAATGATACGCAGGCTGCCGCGCATGAGATCGAGAAGCTTCTGCTTTACGTTGGTTTTTCCAGACCCGTCGATGACGCGGACGTTAACGAACTTGTGAGCGGGGTGACTTCTGTTTCGGTATTCGACATGGTGGATGCCCTGGTGGCCGGGAATTCAAAAGTGGCTTTATCGAAGCTGCATCAGCTGGAAGAGACGGAAGAGATCCCTCAGCTTTTTGCCATGATCATCCGTCAGTTCCGTCTGCTGGTGCAGACGCGGGCGATCCTGGATAAACGCGGGAATTCACAGACCGTACAGAAGGAACTGGGGCAGATACCGTTTGTCGCGGATAAACTTTGCCGTCAGGCAGCTGCCTTTACAGCGGAAAAATTACGTGCGATCTATGCAAATCTGCTGGAGTTTGACTACCAGTTCAAAACCAGCGGCAATGACCCGGAAGCTGCCCTTGATCTTTTCATCCTGGATGTGGCGGCACTGCTGAAGAAGCGCTAAACGTATGTCAGCGCGCCTGATCCTCTGAAATACCCCTTGAATTCCCTCTAAAATACCACTTAAAAATCCTCTAAAATACCCCATGAAAATCCTCTGAAATTCTGAAAACAGTGGTATAGTTAATCCTGATAGTGTAATTATGAGGAAAGTAAGAAAAAGGTGTCAGGATTCAGAAACTCTGATTTTCACGACAAATTGGTGAATCCTGATTTGGATTATAAAAATGAAACAGGGATCTCTTCTGCCAAATGGATATATACCACGAATTGTGGACGATCAGATTTCCAGACAACTGGATTTGTTTGGAGCTATTGAAATTGCCGGTACGATGTGGTGTGGAAAAACCTGGAGCTCACTTTCTTTTGCTGAAAGCATTACAAGTGTCGGGAGAAATGATATTCGAATGGCTGTTGAGGCGGATCCGACAATCGCATTATTGGGGAAAACGCCGCATGTGATCGATGAATGGCAGGATGTCCCGGCTATATGGGATGAGGTCAGGATGGATGTAGACCAAAATGGCGGTGAGGCCGGAAGATTTATTCTGACCGGATCATCTGATCCGCAAAAGGATAAGGTCCGGCACAGTGGGGCCGGACGGATCGACCGGATCAGGATGTCCACAATGACGCTTCAGGAAACCGGGGAATCCAGCGGAGTGATATCCTTACAAGGACTTTTTGATGGCGAATTTCAACCGGTTTTGGTTCAGCAAAACCTTTTTCCTCTGGCAGAGATGGTCTGCAGAGGAGGCTGGCCAATGCTGATTTCAAAAAAAATCAAAGCATTTGATGCACAGGAATATCTTAGAAGCTACTTTGATGCACTGTTTGATATCAGCATTCCCAGACGGGGATTGAATTCACGGGAAGCTGCTGTCATCGCTCAGGCTCTGGCAAGAAATATCAGTCAATCTGTTACGTTTCAGACGCTGACAAGTGATGCGGGATTCAGAGAGATCGATTCCAAAAGAGCTGTCGAAAAAACCGCTGCTTATGTAGATACTTTATCTGCTCTGTATGTGATCCAGTCTGTTACCGGTTGGGATGCGCCGATCCGTTCAAAATCAAGACTGCGGGTGAAGCCGAAGTATTACTTTGCGGATCCTTCTATGGCTGCTTTTCTTTTGGGTACGGATCCGGAGAGATTAGTTATGGACGGGCAGACTTTTGGATTGCTGTTTGAATCCCTGTGTATGCATGATCTGGCTGTTTATGCTTCTGCTATGAAGAATGCTTCTTCAACACCATTATATTATTACCGGGATTCTGACGGACTTGAGGTAGATGCTGTTATTGAATTACGTGACGGGCGCTGGGGCGCTTTTGAGATCAAGCTTGGGGAATCCAAAATCACTGATGCTGCGGCGAATCTCCATCGGCTTGAAAGAAAGGTTTCATTGAATCCAGCCGCAAGGAATCCAAAACCCTCTTTTCTTGCTGTTCTGGTCGGCGCCGGAGAAACAGCCCGCTATGATAAGGCCAATGATGTTTATGTCATCTCGATCACGGCATTGGGAAAGTAATTCACTTAGACCTGACAGTTATTCTTTTGAGGAATAAGACGTAATAAAGGATCCTGATCAAACGGGAAATTGCCCTCCGGCGTTAATGCTGGTGCACAGCAGGCGCTGAGGGGGCATCAGCCGGAGGCGCGGGCTGAATCTGATCATCCGCTGCCCCCGACATTCCCATTTTCGACAGATGTTCTTCCGTGTGCTCTGTTCAGAAAGATACCTTCTGTCTTTATTCCGAATTATTTTTCAGCGGGTTCCCATTTACACCGGATCGGAGAAACAATGGAACCGTCTTTCTTCATCGCCGCAAATGCTTTGTCAACGACTTTGCGGTCAAGTCCGGTCAGCTCTGCCACCTTTCCGGCATTGAGAGGTTCCCCGGCCTTTCGCATAGCATCGAGAATGATTTCTTTTTCGTCCATGATCATGTCCTTATCTTATAATCCTTTTGCGAAATTGCGGATCTCTTCGAGCTTTGCTTCGGAACCATTTTCATCTCCGGCCGCGGTGATGATCCCCTTGTCTTCCATGCCCAGATAACCGATCATGTTCTGATAGACAGCGATCGGTCCGCTGTAGGGATTCGGTGAAGCCGAGCTCAGAAGGAGAGCGGCTTTTGCGGCTTTCGCCGGTTTCCCGATCGCGTAAACCCGCTGCATTGCCGCGCTGAGCTGAGCGGTCACGTCAAAGTAATAGACCGGTGACGCGTAAACGATCATATCCGCGCTGAGATAGGCGGGCATGACTTTTGCCATATCATCCTGCTGTATGCATTTCCCTTCGCCCTTGCCGTGACAATATTCACAGCCGAGGCATCCGGCGATCTTCATTTTACCGACATGCAGTACTTCCACTTCATGTCCGGCTTCCTGTGCCCCCTGAACGAAGGCATCAACCATAGCTGCAGTGTTTCCCTTTTTCGGGCTGCCGTTTAAAACAGCGATTTTCATGGAATTCTCCTCTAAATTATATTACTGCCGCAAAACCTTGTTTTGCTTTTTTTTGCGTTTATATTATGTACGATTATAATTCGGATCACATATAAATCATTCAGGAATACAATATCTGAAAAAAATTGAGTATCCTGTTTTCCATTGTCCTGCTGCTGGCGGGGCTGTTCTTTTCCACCCGGGTTTCCAAATCCATCACCTATCCGGTTGAATTGCTGTCTGATGACATACAGATCATCGCAAACGGAGATCTGGAGCATAAAGCCGTCGCATATCGAAATGATGAGATCGGTGATGTGACTGTCAGACTGAATGAGATGGTGGAACGGCTGATAGGGACGATCAATGACCTTGTGAGTGCACAAAAAAGAGCGGACGAAATGCATGAACTGGCTAACAGGGATGCGCTCACATCCGTAAAAAGCAGGACCGCTTATGTCGGTTATATTAAAGCGATCCAGGATGAAATGGATGAGGGAAAACCGGTGGAGTTTGCTCTGGGCGTATTTGACTGTGATAACCTGAAAACGGTCAATGATCAATACGGCCATGACAAGGGTGATGAGTATTTGAAAACCGCAAGCCATTTGATCTGCAGGGTATTTAAATGCAGTCCGGTCTTCAGGATCGGCGGAGATGAATTTGCCGTCGGTCTGCAGGGTGAGGATTTCCGCCGCCGGGATGAACTCGTTGATGAGTTTATGACGGCGCAGAAGGAAATATGCGCCGCGGCGCAGAATCAATGGGAAAAGGTGAGGGTCGCGCTGGGTATTGCGGTATATGACCCGAAAATTGACAGTTCCGCATATGATACCATGCGCCGTGCAGATAAAATCATGTATGAGAACAAAGCTTCAGAAAAAAAGAGATCTGATCAAAAAGAATCGAAGCAGTAATTATTAACCGGGTGACGCAGCACGGGTGACAGGCCTTCTGTGCGGATTTCGCCGCAGCAAAGTTCCGGTCACCGTGTGCTTCTACTATAAGAGCTCACTTTGCATTCCGAAGGGCATGCTTCGCAAGGCGCGGAATGAAAGTTCGTGTGTCTGCAAAAGCCGCAGCCCGCGCCAGATTTCCGGGGGCCTGCGGTCCCCATACCTCCGCAGTGTTATCGGGCTCTTTTTGAATCACCCTCAAAATGCGGTGGCTGCCTTTTTCTTTACAGGGATCCAGATCGCGCTGTGGTAGTCCGGATCTGTTTTTTCACCGTTCACGCAGTCATACCATTCGACGTTGGCATTGCCGGCGATCTCATAATCCGGGTTCCCGGGCAGCCATTCTTTGAATATCCTTGTGTTCACACGCTGGAGCGTTTCCGGCATTGGCCCGTAGCAGTCAAATACAGCCCAGTCTCCCATCGGGAACTCATACAGGACCATGCCCTCCGGCACTTCTCCGCCGGTGTACTTCCCGGCGATCAGGTAACGGAACTTTCCTTCTCCCAGGTCGTCGATGCATACGCCGTATTCACCGATGCAGTTATCTATAATTGCTTTTTCCCAGGCATTGGCAGGCGGATTCCCGGCATAGACATTGGCAGCGTATTTTTCGCAGATCTCATCCCAATACTTAGGAATTTCCATGTATGCCTCTTCGTAGGTGAATTCCTTCTGAAATCCGATCACTTTGAACGGAAACATCTTTGTAATTTTGTGATCCATCTGATCACCTCCCTGAATCGAAATAATGATTTTCAGAGGCAGAAAAGGTTTCAGCGGCGCCTGTCCGGTCCGCACCTGAGAGGGTGTCGCCCTGTGGAAACGGGTGAAAGCCTTTGTGAAACTCTCCGGTGTGTCATAAGCATAGCGGAAGGCGATATCAATGACTTTGTCCTTTGTATTCTGCAGGTCCAACCCGGCCTGATAAAGCCTTCGGTTCCGAAGATATTCTCCGATCCCGTAACCGGTCATCATCGCAAAACCGCGGTGGAGAAACAACGGAGAAAGATAAACCTGACCAGCGACATCCTGTACACTGATGTCATCTGTCAGGTGATCTTCCATATATTGGATCGCTTTGTTAACGCAGGTCAGCCATTCCATCTGACACCTCCTTTTTCTCTGATATTATGATTCTATATCATATCAAAGAAAAAATCCTGTCATTACCTGCGCAGATTTGTCTGAATTCCGGATGAGTTTGCCTTTTTGAGCATTGCGTCTGTATCGGTATCATTTACAGGATCAAAAACCGCCATGCCAAAAGACGCGGAATACCGCAGCCATGGTTCAATATCATTACGCATAGCTGTGTCGCAGAATTCACTTTTGACGATATCGAAAAGTGAGTCTCTGTTCCGATAATCCCTCTTCTGAAGGATCACCACGAATTCATCTCCGCCTACACGGTAAACAGGAGAATGCGCAAAAACATCACAAATCAGCCTGCAGGATCCGATAATATATTCATTTCCCTTATCATGCCCATAACGATCATTGATCAGCTTCAGCTGATTCAGGTCTGCCATCACTATGGCAAATTGTGCTTTCCGATCCGAAATTTCTGCATTGAGTGTCTCTGCCATTTTATCGAATGCTGCTTTATTGCCGACATGCGTCAGAGCGTCCTGATAGGCGATCGTATTGATTTCCGTCATATGAGCCTGAAGCCCTTCGACTTCCTTTTCCGCTTCAAGCATGCCTTTGACGTAATCTTTCATATCATGGGACATTTTGGATATTGACTGGTTTAATATTTCGATCTCACGAACGGAGGACATTTCATGAGATGAAGCCGCAAAGGTGGAAACGCTGTTTTCCAGCTGATGGATCGGATCGACAACATATCTGCGCATCCACAAAAGCAGCAGAAGGATAAACAATAAACCCATTCCAACGATTACCGCGATCGTGATATTTGTATAGCGGGTGATCAGCTGCTGCAGCTCATCAACCGAAACATCGACGCAAAGCACGGCATAATGCTTGCCTGCTGAATCGATCAGGGGTCTTCCGATTGAATAATCATTCCCCCATTCGGAAGGGTCATCAAAAAACACATCTTCATCACCGGCCTGGATATCCCGGATTTTTTGAGCGACCTCATCAGAGTACCAGTCTTCCCCGCCATCCCCGATGAACACAAGGTTTTCCGGTTCAAATTCTTTTTCATAGGAGGAGTTGGCTGAGCAGACACTTCTCAGCTTGGCAGGATCATCAGGGTCAGTGGCACGAATGATGTATAAATAGTGTACATCGTTGTAATAATCGACATAATTATCGAATAATTTCTGTATCTCCGCGTGCTTTTCCGAAGGAGTGTAGGTCGCCGCGCATTGGGACATATCATCATGGTCAATAAAACTTTCGATATAATTGACAATACTGACCATCTCTTCGCGGTATCTTGCGTAAAGAGTATTTTTATAGATCCTGTATGTTATAACCGCCATCACACAGCTCAGCAGCACAATAAAAACAAGGCAGGCTATGATGATGCTTCTGTTCAGAGGGTAAGTTCGTTTATTTGACATTTTCTATATGTCCTCTTAATTATGTCAGATCGTTACGATAATTATCAAATCATCCATATCGGCAGAATGAAGGTATTCCTGTCAACAGCGGAAAGAGTTTCCCGCAAACAAAGAATTGCAGCCGTACCTTTCGGAAGTGTACTTTTATCCAAAACACTGAAAGCTGAAATTAACTCTGTTCCCGGATTTGTACTTTTCTTTATTTCCAGTGGATGAAGCTCTCCATTGCTTTCAATTACCAAATCGATCTCATTGGAGTCTTTGTCACGATAATAATGAAATATACCTTCTTTTGCCGTATTTGTCCATGTTTTACGAATTTCCGCTACAGCATAATTTTCAAGAACCGCACCATTGATGGCTCCGTTCATTAATATTTCCGGACTCGAATATTTTGTCAGATAAGAAACAAGTCCTGTATCAAAGAAGTACATCTTTGGGGTTTTTACTGTTCTTTTCAGCAGATTATTGGAATAAGGTCTCAGGTAAAAAATAATCTCCGATTTTTCCAAAACCAGCAGCCATCTTTTAGCTGTATTATCTGATACACCGACATCCATCGCCAAATCATGTATATTCAGCATTTGGCCTGTACGGCATGCTGCTGCCCTGATGAAATCAGCAAACTGCAGCTTGTCTACTCCCGGAATCATATCGGTGACATCCCGATTAATATATGACTGTATATAAGAACTGTAAAAAACATCACGATTTTTATATTTTCCGCTTCTGTGTCCGGGCATTCCGCCATGCCAGATACGTTCGAACATTTCAGTCGGAGAACAAGGCTTCAGGTAAGATTTCCGGTTATTGAGTTCGTCAAGTTTTATGGAAAGCGGTTCGGTCTGAGCATTGCCATATAATTCGGATTGTGACAGTGCAGACATATGAATAACAGCTGTTCTGCCTGCCAGCGATTCCTGAGCAAGCTCCATGAGATTGAACGATTGAGAACCTGTAAGCCAATACGAACCGGGGACTGCTCCGTTGTCGATATTTATTTTTATATATGAAAAAAGCTCAGGGGCATATTGCACTTCATCGATCAAAACCGGAGAGGGATGCATTTCAAGAAATAATTTCGGATCCTTTTTGGCAAGTTTTCGTTCTTCAACATCATCAAGCGTTACTTTAGTCCGGTTTGTACCTTCCATTAGATGCTCCAGCATTGTGGTCTTACCAACCTGTCTGGGGCCAATTAACAGCAGGCAGCTATAATCCTGATTGATTTCCAGTATTTTTTGTTCAAGTGATCTTTTTATGTAAGACATAATAACTCCGGCTAAAATGAGATTAAATATTATTTTAGCCGGAGTTGGTAAAACTGTCAATATCTGATCAGGTGCTCAGCTGTTTTGGAGCACCTTTTCAGCGAAGCGCATCTGCTCCATCACGCGGAAGCGGGCGGTGCCGCCCCAGGCGCAGCGTGCGTCAACAGCGTTTTCGACGGAGAAGGTGTTATAGACGTCTTCAGCGAAAAGATCGCTGATCTCTTTCCATTTTTCCAGCGGAATTTCTTTAAGGTCGCACTTCATTGTCTCGCTGAGCTTCACAGCTTTGCCGACAGCATGGTGGGCTTCACGGAAGGGCATGCCTTTTTTGACCAGATAATCCGCCAGATCTGTGGCCAGTGCCTGTGTATTGAGCACTGCCATGCAGCGGTCTTTATTAACCGTCAGTGTATCCAGTACACCTTTCATGACGGTCATCACCAGCGCGGCGGTATCGGCAGCGGTGAAGACCAGCTGTTTGTCTTCCTGCAGGTCCTTGTCATAAGCTGAAGGAAGGCCTTTCAGGGAGGAGAGAAGTGAGAACAGGTGTCCGTACTGCATCCCGGCTTTTCCGCGGATCAGTTCCAATGAATCGGGGTTTTTCTTCTGCGGCATCAGGCTGGAACCGGTTGAAAAGGCATCGGAGAGGGTGATATAACCGAATTCCATGGTGGAATAAAGAATCATGGCTTCCGCGCAGCGGCTCAGGTGCTGACCGAGCATTGATGCCCAATAGAGAAAATCACAGGCAAAGTCCCGGTCAGAGACAGCATCCAGACTGTTCGGTGAAGGCATGGAAAAACCCAGCGATTCGGCAAGGTCAAAACGGTCGACCGGATAGGCGGTTCCGGCTAAAGCCCCGCAGCCCAGCGGCAGGGTATCCGCGTGCTGAGCAGTCTCGGACAGACGCTGACGGTCCCGGTCCAGCGCCCAGAAGTGGCTCATCCACCAGTGGGAAAGCAGAATCGGCTGGGCCTGCTGAAAATGCGTGTAGCCGGAAACATATATATCGATATCTTTGCGGGCCCGTTCAAGAAAAGCTTCCTGGAGTGCACGGAGCTGCGTTTCCAGTTCGGGGATCGTGTCCAGCATCCACATGCGGAAATCCGTGACGACCTGATCGTTGCGGCTGCGTCCGGTGTGCAGCTTGCCGCCCGCAGGCCCGATAATTTCCGTCAGGCGGCGTTCCACCGCGGTGTGGATGTCTTCGTCTGTATCCTGAAAAATAAAGGATCCTTCCCGGATCTCTTGAAGCACACGGTCAAGACCGGTATGGATCATCGTCCATTCCTCTTCTGTCAGGATGTCACAGGCTCTTATCGCCTTTGCCCAGGCCTGGGACCCGCGGATGTCCTGTTCCGCCATACGTTTGTCGATATCCAGAGAGCGGTTGAGATCCGCCATTGACTGATTCAGTGCGGCAGAAAGCCGTCCGCCGGACCAAAGGGTGTTCTTTTGCATGGTTTTTGTTCACTCCTCAATTATCAAAAATTGCAGAGAATTCCGGGAACCTGACAGAGTTCCGTGTTCTTCTGTGATTTTGTCATTCATCTTTCCCGGATGGGGCATTTATACCCCGGACCCGGATTTACTGTTTCGTATTATAATTCGGCTTTACTGAATTCCGGATATTTGATCCTTCTCAGTGTTATTCTCCATAAAAAACCGGTTTCGCGGCAACGATGCGGCGGGAAGCATAACCGCCCTCCGGACGTTCGTCTTCACAGGTGATCAGTACCAGGGAATTTTCACAGGAAGCTGAAAGCTTTTCGGCTTCTGCCATATCATCTGCCGCAATTTTTTCATTGGCAAAAACGGAATATATCATTATATTGTTGTCTTTGCCGGTGATAAATACTCTCGTATTTTCTGACAGTGTCCGGAGCAGGGCAAAGGGACCTGCTTCGGTCGTGTTCAGATGATTATGTCCGACGAGAATAGCTGATCCTGAACCCGGTAGCGCAAATTCTTCCGGCAGACCAATATTATTATTTATCCATTCAACCGGGTATTCACCGTTCCGGAACGGAATTGTGACGATCTCCTCTGCCACATCCAATGACGGGATCTGCAGGGTGAAGCCGGATGACTGATACCGCAGATCTTTCGGCAT